>NZ_JBBGZC010000006.1:0-205577 GCF_037479395.1 Comamonas sp. MYb21
AGCCCGGCAATGGCGCACGCCGCGAAGGCCAGGGCGCCGGCGGCCGTGGCCCACGCCGTGACGGTGGCCAGGCGGCCCCCGCTGCGCCCAAGGCGCCTGCCCGCCCACGCCACCCCGTGGTGGAAAAGCTCGCTGGTCTGTACCCTGCACTGTTTGGCGACCAGCCGCTGCCGCTCAAGCGCGGTGTGTTCCAGGACCTGATGGCCGCCCACCCCGATGCCTTCGAGAAGAACGAGCTGAAGGTGGCCCTGGGCCTGCATACCCGCTCGACCCGCTACCTCAACGCCGTGGCCATGGGCCAGCCCCGCCATGACCTGCAAGGCCAGGTCGTCGAGGCGATGGCGCCTGAGCATGTGTTCCATGCGCTGGTGGAGTCCTTCCGCCGCCGCAAGCCGCGCGACGGCGAAGACCTGCAGCTCAAGCTGCGCCGCCGCATCGGCATGGCCTATATCGCGTCCGACCTGAGCCGCGACGACTTCCTGGCCAAGGTCCAGGTCAAGGATGAAGCGACCCAGGCCCTGCTGGCAGCCGCCATGCAGGAAGTGGCCGAGTTCGACGCCAAGGCCGAAGCGCTGGCCACCGCCCATGCCGCCAGCGGCAAGAGCGTGGCCGAGTTTGCCGACATGTACGGCATGCACCCCGCTGCGGTGGAGCGCCACCTGCACCGCGCTGCCCAGACCCAGGCGATTGCTGCACGCCCTGCAGCCGCGCCTCCAGAAGCGGCGGACGAAGGCGATGCGGCCGAGCCGGCCGCTGCCAAGGCCGACGACAACGCTGCTGCTGCTGAATAAACCCGGCATTCGCCCAGCAAAAAGCTGCCCACGCTCCTGGAGCGTGGACAGCTTTTTTTATGCCCCTGGCTTGATCGCTGACCCGCCGCTGCTTACACTGAGTTCCTGAGACCTGCGGATGGTCACCATCTGCGCAAGGAGTACGCCATGAAGCCCGATACCCCCCAAGCCAACCGCAATCGCCGCTGGCTGCGCAAGTTCTGGGGTGCGGTCTGCGTGATTGCGGGCCTGGCCAGCATTGCCGCCGGGCTGGAGACGGCGTTGATGGACTGAGCGCCGCTTGGCGTTTAAGAAGCAGCCAAGGCCTTCTCGATGGCCGCTTCCAGCTTGGCCGGCTTGGTCATCGGGGCAAAGCGCTGCACCGTGCGGCCATCGCGCCCGACCAGAAACTTGGTGAAGTTCCACAGAATCCGCCCGCCCAAGAGGCCTGGCGCCTGCGCCTTGAGCCAGGCAAACAGCGGGTCGGTGTGCGGGCCGTTGACCTCTACCTTGGCCAGGCTGGGAAAGCTGGTCTGGTAGTTCAGCTCGCAAAACTGCGCAATCTCGGTATTGCTGCCGGGGGCCTGCGCACCAAACTGGTTGCAGGGCAGGCCCAGCACCTGCAGGCCCTGGGGGCCGTACTGCTGCTGCAAAGCTTCGAGCCCCTTGAGCTGCGGCGTAAAGCCGCAGGCGGTGGCCGTGTTGACCACCAGCACCACCTGGCCGGCATAGCGCGACAGCGGCAGCGGCTGGGCGCTGGCGTCGTGGAGAACAAAGTCCTGGATGGTGTGCGGTGTTGCGGGCATGGCGGCTATCTTAGTCGCTAACCCGCCTCAAGTTAGCCGCGTTCAGCGCCACTCAGGGCAGGCGCGACTCCAGCGCCGCAATCAGCGAGGCCGACAGCACCAGCGCGCCGCCCAGCAGCAGGCGGCCCGAGAGCACGGTGCCCTCAATCAGCACATTGGAGGCGCTGGCAAAGACCACCTCGGACAGCATCACCACCGCAGCGGTGGTGGCGGCCAGGCGCGAGGCGCCGTATTGCAAGGTCCAGTTGCTCAGCATGATCAGCACGGCGACGACCAGCACCATCAGCGGCCAGCCCCAGGCGATATCGGGCACGGCCGGCATGCGGCCCAGGTAGATGCCCAGCACCGACATGGCACCGGCGGCCACCAGGCCGCCAAAGAACATGGCCAGCATGCGCGCCTCACCCGGCACGCGGTACTGGCTGCGCAACACCACATTGGTGCCGGCAAAGGTAAAGCCCCCGACAATGGCCAGCGCATCGGGCAGCGAGAGGTTGGCTGTCAGGCTCTGCCAGGTGGCGCCGGCTGGAATCATCACGATCAGCACACCGCTGAAGGCCAGCACCAGGCGCAGGATGGAGTACTTGTTGGGCTTTTCACCCAGAAAGTACCAGGCCAGCAGCACCGACCAGGCGGGCATCAGATAGAACAGCAGCACCACACGCACCACATCGCCGGTGGTGGCGGCCCAGTTGAACAGCACATTGGTGCTGCCCGAGGTAAAGGCCAGCAGCAGCAGCAGCGGGTGGCGCCGGGCAATGGCCGCCGCTGCCGGCTTGACCAGCAGCAGACCGCAAAACAGGATCAGGTAGACCAGGGCCGTGCCCAGTACCGGGTGCACCCCCAGGGCCTGCAGCTGGCGGAACGGCCACCAGATCGTGCCCCAGATCAGGGCGTTGGTCATCAGGGCTAAAAAGGGCAGCGCGGTGAGCATGGGGCGAGGGGAAACAGCGCCTGCGATCAACAGGCGCTGTCAGCTTTCTATTTTTCTAAGGGGTGCAGGAGGGCGGGTGGGCTTGGCGCGTGGCCCACCGGCGGGTCACTCAGTGGTGGTGGTCGTGGCGGGCAATGTCCAGCAGCCGTTGGACTTCCTGCGGATGCTGCTTGCAATTATGCCGGTGCCACAGCAGGATGCACCACATGATGCCGGCCACCAGCAGGCCAAAGCAGGTGATGGCGCCATAGGCCGACATGCCAAAGCGGGTGAACATGCTGTAGACGACACCCAGGCCCAGGATGCAGGCCTGCTCGTTGAAGTTCTGCACCGCAATCGAGCGGCCCGAGCCCATCAGGTTGTGGCCCCGGTGCTGCAGCAGGGCGTTCATCGGCACCACCAAAAAGCCACCCAGACCGCCCAGCACCACCAGAAAAGGGACCGCCAGCCAGATGCTGTGGATAAAGTTCATGCACACTACCAAGAGGCCCATCGCAATGCCCAGCGGGATCACGCGCGTGGCGCCGTCGAGCTTCATGCGCATCGAGGCGAGGATGGCACCGACTGCTGTGCCGATGGCGACCACGCCGACCAGCGCCGAGGCCTTGGTGGTGCTGTAGCCCAGCGCAACCGCACTCCAGGCCAGCACGATATAGCGCAGGTTGCCCGAGACGCCCCAGAACAAGGTGGTGGTCGACAGCGAGATCTGGCCGAGCTTGTCGCGCCACAGGCGGCTGTTGCAGCGCCAGAAGTCGGGCAGCAGGTCCATCACGTTGGAGAACATGCTGCGACTCGTGTCCTGGCGCAGTGGCACCAGCTGGGTGCTGGTGCGCGGGATGCGGGTGTTGAACCAAGCCGCACCTGCGTACAAGAGACCGATCACGCAGATTGCCGCCTCGGAAGGGGTATCGATGGGGGTGTCGATCAGGGGCAGATCAAAGGACAGCAGCCAGCCCGAGACCTGGGGGCCCACCAGCTGGCCGCCCAGCAGCACACCCAGGATGATCGAGGTGATCGTCAGCCCCTCGATCCAGCCATTGGCCCGCACCAGCTGGCTGGCCGGCAGCAGCTCGGTGAGGATGCCGTACTTGGCCGGTGAGTAGGCGGCAGCGCCCAGGCCGACGACGGCATAGGCGAGCAGCGGGTGGTGGCCAAACAGCATCAGCAGGCAGCCGATCACCTTGATCGCATTGCTGATGAACATCACCTGCCCCTTGGGGTAGGCATCGGCAAAGGCGCCCACAAACGGTGCCAGGATCACGTAGAACAGCGCGAACATGGGCACCAGGGCGGCACGCTGCCACTCCGCAGCGCCTGCGCTGATCAACAGATCGACGGCAACGACAAACAGGGCGTTGTCAGCCAGCGAGCTGAAAAACTGCGCCGACATGATGGTGTAGAAACCGCGCTTCATTCGTTGGGAGGCTGATAAGGGATGCTAATGGCGCGAGAAATTTGTAAGCTGCGTGTAGGGAGTCGAGGTTATAGCACGCAGGGGCGAAAGCACGGTGCCAGAATACTAGGGGTTTTCATAATCTTGTTGTGAGTATTTGCCATGCCGCGCCCCATTCTAGCCACCATTCACACTGCTGCCTTGCAACATAACCTGGCACGCGCCCGTCTGGCGGCCCAAGACGCCAAGCTGTGGTGTGTGGTGAAAGCAAACGCTTACGGCCATGGCATCGAGCAGGTGTTTGACGGCATGCGCGCCGCTGACGGCTTTGCGCTGCTGGAGCCGTCCGAGGCGCAGCGCATCCGCGATCTGGGCTGGCGCGGCCCCATCCTGCTGCTCGAAGGCGTTTTCGATGCCCGTGACCTGGAGCTGTGCTCGCGCCTGAACCTCTGGCACACGGTGCACTGCGACCAGCAGATCGACTGGCTGGCGGCCCACAAGACCCAGCAGCCCCACCGCGTGTTCCTGAAGATGAACTCCGGCATGAACCGCCTGGGCTTCACCGCCGAGCGCTACCGCTCGGCCTGGGCCCGGCTCAATGCGCTGCCCCAGGTCGACGAGATCTCCTTCATCACCCATTTCAGCGATGCCGACACCGCCAAGGGCATCGGCGCGGCCATGGCGCTGTTCAACCAGACCACCTTGGACCTGCCCGGCGAGCGCAGCATCTGCAACAGCGCCGCGATGCTGCGCAACCCCGGTATGTCGGCCAGCGAGCGCGGCGACTGGGTGCGCGGCGGCATCCTGCTCTACGGCAGCGCGCCCGATTACCCGCTGCAAACCGCGGACGACTGGGGCCTGCAGCCGACGATGAGCTTGTCGGCCAAGGTCATCGGTGTGCAGGAGCTGCAGCCCGGCGACACCGTCGGCTATGGCTCGGCGTTCACCGCCGACAAGCCCATGCGCATCGGCGTCGTCGCCTGCGGCTATGCCGACGGCTACCCGCGCCACTGCGGCAACGGCACCCCCGTGCTGGTCGACGGCCAGCGCTCGCGCCTGATAGGCCGGGTCAGCATGGACATGGTCACCGTCGACCTCACCGACGTCCCCCAAGCGGGCTGGGGCAGCGAGGTCACCCTCTGGGGCCGCGCCGCCAACGGCACCGTGCTCTCCATCGACGAAGTGGCCCAGGCCGCTGGCACCGTGGGCTATGAGCTGATGTGCGCGGTGGCGCCACGGGTGCCGGTGGTGGTGGATGGGCACTGATCTGCCTTAAAAATAGGCAGATCTTCCAAGTGCTGGGTTGGTGCTGCGCCGGCTTTGCAGAAGGATTTAGCCAGCTCCGCAGGCTTTAAAGAAAAGCCTGCCTTTGCCGTCTGAGCGCGTCGCGGTCGATGCTGGCTGCGAGCTGCTCCATATCCACCGGGCTGACCCCCAGTGCCTGAAAATGCGCAGCCCACTGGTCCACGGCCGCAGCCACCTGCTGCACCAGCGCGATGGCGCGTGGCCTTTTGAGCCCGTATTCCTTGATCTGGGTGAGCGCATTCTCCAGGCTGGACTCAGCCCCCATGGTGCCCACGCTGAGTGCCTGGTAGCCCAGGTTCTGCAGACTGGGCACCACATCGTAGGCGGGGCTGAGGTCGTAGTAACCGTCCACGTTCAGGCTGATGCTGTGGTTGCGCTCATGGTCGTCGGTGTTGTCCATGAGGATGTTGAAGACCATGCGCTTGAATAGCTCCTCGCGCATGGTGGCCTGCCGCTCGGGATGGCCCAGGCGCAGCAGGATGCTTGCCAAGGCGCTGTAGCTCAGCTCCAACCCCGCAGCGCGCAAGGCAGTGTGAGCCGATTGGCAGTGCACGCGGAAAGGGCCGATGCGGTCAAAGCGCGCAATGGTGAGTGCATGCCGCGCCTTGCCATAGCGCGGTGGCAGTGGCAGCACCGCAGTGTTGGCGGTGTATATGCCGGCCTGTGCGGCCAGCCTCATCGTCGCGTGTTCAATCAGCGGGGTATCCACGGCATCATCCAACTCGCTGAATTTGATGACGCAGGGGCCGTTGTCGGTCTGCAGCAAGGCCTTGGGCCGGGCGCCACCCAAGGTGACGCCGGGCTGGACCAGGCGCTGTATCTCGGGGGTGATTGGGGCCTGGGTCTGCACATCTTCCACTGCGGCCGCGAGTTGCGCCAAGTCCTTCAGCTGCGGATAGGGCCCGATATAGCGCGGCAGGTAATGCTCAGCAGAGGTGGAAATGCCCAGTGCGCCAAAGCGGTCGTCTCCGGCAAAGAGCAGCATCTCCAGAATAGACAGGCGTGCAGGCCGGTCGATGTGGCGGATGATGCGCTCGCCCCAGCGGTCAGGCCGGGCGTCGTCGATCGCGCCAGGCGCCGTATGTTTTTCCTCATTGCTGAAAAGCTGGCCTTGTACCAAGGGCAGGTCCTGGCTGAGCGCAAAGTTCCACCAATCTGGCGCATAGCTGAACGTGGCGCAATCTGCCACCAACTGCGAAAGGCTGACCGTGCCCGCCAAGGTGGGCGCCGCCGGGTTGACCATGGCCCAGACATAGAGCTGGTCTTGCGGCACATAAGTGCGTGCAGAGACGGAGGGGAAGGCGTCGGCGGTCATGGCTTTTGGGGAGGCTTCTTGGCCATGAGCGCGGCAAGTCCTGGGGCTGCACTTGTCCATTCCTTGAGAGTCTTCTCTGATGGTTCCGCAACGATCCGAGCCAGCTCGGGCAGGTAAGCAGGGCTGAACAAGGATTTCCGGGATTTTTCTAAAGATTCGGAAGTGAGACGATCTATCTCTGACAAGGTACCTGCCTCAGTCCCGGCTTTGCGGCGCTCTGTTTGTGCCGCTGATGGCAGGGGATGGGCTGGCTCTTGAGTTTTGGGCTTGCGCTGGCTTTTTGCCTTGGCGACCTCTCGCTCCAGCGCAGCATGGTCGTTCTGCGGTGCAATCAGCCCGGCCAAATCGCCCCTTGGATTGATCAGCCACATGCACATCACATAGGAGGCCATCGCGACCGACGGGTCACCCCGTTCGATGCGGGCCATCGTGGGCTGTGAAATGCCCAGGCGTTTGGCCCATTGCGCCTGCGACTCTCCTCGCCGCTTACGGGCGATAGCAATGTTCTGCGCCAGCTTTTCGATCTGCTGCAGGACGGCTTGCGGGTAGTCGGAAGGCGATGTGTTTTGACGAGGCATTCATAGATATTAGTCTTTTGTCTGAAAAAAGCAAATCTATGAATTATTTCGTCTTCTATGCTGACGAAAAAATACCAATCGCTGCTTGCACTGAGCTTAAAACAACATAGATATCATCATTTCTACGTATTTCATTCATCTATGAATATTTAAGGCTAATGGTGCCATTCCTCATCACTCTTCAACAGCAAACAGCGTGATCTTTGGGAGCATCCAGCATCTCCTCCTCCTCCTCCTCCTCGCCGGCGTAGCCGGTGAACTGACCAAAAACAGACCTCCGTTAACCCACGGGTTTACCCTGATGTCCTCAGGGTTTGTGCAGGCCTGAAAAAATTAGCGTACAGTTTTGTACGTTTAATGCTTTTGCCTCTACCCCATGACCTCCAAAGAACGCCAACCCCGCAGTGATGCGCTGGCCCATCGCAGCCAGTTGCTCGATGCGGCCCTGCATGTGTTTACCGAGCAGGGGGTGACGGTGGCTTTGGATGTGGTGGCCGAGCGGGCGGGGGTGAGTCGCACGACGCTGTATCGCAATTTTGCGGACCGCTCCGAGTTGCTGCGGGCCCTTCTGATCCATATCCTGGAGCGGCTGGCCGCCAAGGCCCATGCCTTGAGCGAGACGGGCGATGCCGATGCGCTGTTCGAGTTTCTGCGCCTCTGGGCGCATGACTCGGTGCTGACCGTGCCGCTGACCGATTACTGGCGCTCGCTGCCGCTCGATGACCCCTTGGTCGTTGACCTGCGCGCGCGCCTGTTGGCGCTGGTGACGCCCTTGTTGCTGCAGGCCAAGGCGGCAGGGCGCTGCCGGGAGGATCTGCAGGGGGCAGATTTGCTGCTGATCGTGGGCATGTTCAGCGCGGCGCGGCGGGGCCGCACGCCGGCCGAGCGCCTGCAGCTGAGCGACCGCGCCTGGCAGCTGATCACCGAGGGCCTGCGCATGGATGCCAGGGAGACGGTATGAACGCGCCTGCCTTTCGCTATGTCGAGCAACCCCCGGATTGGGAGACGCATGAGCGTCCCGTGCTGCCGGGCTCGCCTGCGCGGCTGCAGCACACGCTGCCCCGGCGCATCGCCTACATCATGGTGGGTCTGTTTGTCGGGCTGGTTGGGGGTCTGGGCAATGGCCTGGTCACGGCCAACCTCACCTCGATTCAGGGCCAGCTGGGCCTGACGGCGGTCGAGGCCGCCTGGCTGCCTGCGGCCTATGTGATGGTCAATGTGACGGCCAACCTGCTGGTCTTCAAAAGCCGCCAGCAGCTGGGTCTGCGGGTGTTTGCCGAATGGGGCCTGGGCATCTATGCGCTCTTGGCGCTGCTGCACGTGTTTGTCGAGGGCTACACCATGTCCATCGTGGTGCGGGCCGTCGCCGGTTTTGCCGGTGCCACCACCACCTCGCTGGCCGTCATGTATGTGATGCAGGGCTTTCCTGCCTCCAAGGTGCCCTCGGCCTTCATCCTGGGCATGAACATGTCCTCGATCGCCGTGCCGCTGGCCTGGGTGCTGTCGCCTTCGCTGGTCAACGTCAACCCCTGGCCCCATCTGTATGCGTTCGAGGCGGGTCTCGCGCTGATGGCCTTTGCCGCCGTGGTGGTGCTCAAGCTGCCGCGCGGGCTGCAGATCCATGTGTTCGAGCCGCTGGATTTTGTGACCTTTCTGCTGGTCGCGCCTGCGGTGGGCCTGCTGTGCGCGGTGCTGGCCCAGGGCGTGAACGCCTGGTGGTTCAACGCCCCCTGGCTGGCCTATGCGTTGATCGCGTCGCTGGTGCTGTTTGCGCTGGCCGCCCTGCTGGAATACAGCCGGCGCACGCCGCTGATCCAGCTGCGCTGGCTGATGCACCCCACGACGCTGACCTTCATGGCCGGCGCCATCATGATGCGTTTCATGATCTCGGAGCAGAACTATGGCGTGGTCGGCCTGCTGCGCGCGATGGGTGTGGTGCCCGAGCAGCTGCAGGCGCTGTACGGCGTCATTTTTGTCGGCATGCTGCTGGGCGTGATCGTCGGTGCTGCCACCTTCAGCCCCCAGGCCATCCTGCCGCAGATCCTGACCTCGATCCTGCTGATCGGCGTGGGCGGCTGGCTGGACCTGCACTCCACCAGCCTGAGCCGCCCGCATGACTTTTTCTTCAGCCAGTTCCTGATCGCGTTCTCGGCGGCGCTGTTCATGGGGCCGGTGATGATGATCGGCATCCAGCGTGCGCTGGGCAAGGGGTTGGACCACATGGTCACCTTTGTCGTGCTGTTCTCGGTCACCCAAAGCCTGGGCGGCCTGCTCGGCCCCGCGCTGCTGGGCAGCATCCAGCAGCAGCGTGCCCAGCTCTACACGCAGGCGATTGCGGCCGATATGCCGGTGACCAACCCGCTGGTCGCGCAGCGCCTGGCCCAGCAGTCGCAGTCGCTCGGCCGCACCATCACCGACCCGGTGCAGCGCGGCGCCCAAAGCCAGGCCCAGCTGGTGCAGGTGATCCGGCGCGAGGCGGCGGTGCGCGCCTTCAACGATGTGTTCCGCGTGATTGGCGCGATGGCGTTGGCCTTTCTGGCCTGGGCGTTCTACCGCGTGCTGCGCCAGCGCATTTTGGCCTGGCTCGCGCGGCGCCGGGGCGAGCTGCCGGCGCCCGTCTGACCTCCATCCCCTTTTTCGATCCCTATCTACAAAGCAACAACAATGGCTGATACTGAAAAACCCACTCCCCAAGCTGCCCCCGCTCCCGCAGCGCAGCCCGCTGCCCCCCAAGCCACGGCGGCTGCCGCCGCCGCATCGGCTGCCCAAGCGTCGGCAGCTGCTGCAACGGCAGCCACTCCGGCACCCGCCGCATCGCCAACGGCCAAGCTGATCCGGCCCAGCCGCCGCGCGGTGCTGACCATGGCGGTCGTCGCCTTGGCCGGCGTGCTGCTGGTGCTCTGGGCCTGGAAGCTGCCGCCCTTTGCCTCCGACATGATGCGCACCGACAACGCCTATGTGCGTGGCCAGATCACCGTGCTGGCGCCGCAGGTCAGCGGCTATGTGACGGAGGTGAACGTGCAGGACTATGCGCATGTCACGCGCGGCGATGTGCTGCTGCGCATCGATGACCGCATCTATGCCGAAAAAGTGGCCCAGGCCCAGGCGCAGCTCGACAATGCCCGCGCGCAGCTGGCCAACTCGGACCAGACCCAGGCGCAAAACCGCGCCAACCTGGGCGCGCGTCAGGCCAGCCTGTCGGCGGTGGATGCCGAAGCGCGCCGCGCCGCAGCCGATCTGCAGCGGGTCGAGGACCTGGCCGCGCGCGGTTCGGTGTCGCTGCGCGAGCGCGACCAGTCGCGTGCCACCAGCCAGCTGGCCAAGGCCAATGTGCAAAAGGCGCAGGCCGATATCCGCATTGGCGAGCAGAGCATCAAATCCACCCAGGTGGCACGTGCCAGCCTGGAAGCCCAGGTGAAGGCCGCTGAGGCCCAGCTGGGCCTGGCCCAGATCGACCTGGACAACACCGTGGTGCGGGCGCCGCGCGATGGCCAGATCAGCGAGGCCTCGGTGCGCTTGGGCCAGTATGTGGCCTCGGGCACGCAGCTGCTGTTCCTGGTGCCCGAGCAGCTGTGGGTGGTGGCCAATTTCAAGGAAACCCAGATCGCCCACATGCAGCAGGGCCAGGCGGCGAGCTTCTATGTCGATGCGCTCGAAGGCGCCGAGCTGACTGGCCATATCGAGCAGATGGCACCGGCCACCGGCTCGGAGTTCAGCGTCATCAAGGCCGACAATGCCTCGGGCAACTTCATCAAGATCGTGCAGCGCCTGCCGATCCGCATTGCGATTGACCCGAACCAGCCGCTCGCCGCCCGCCTGCGCCCGGGCATGTCGGTTGAAGTGCATGTGGACACGCGCGCGGCCAAGGCCGCAGCGCAAGGAGCCCGGCCATGACCCGCAGCCGGTTTTTGCAAGGCTCGGCCGCCACCACACTGACGGCCCTGGGCATGGCGATGCTGCTGGCCGGTTGCGCACCGGCACTGCGCCAGGCGCCCGCCGATGCGGCCGTGACCGTGCCCAGCGCCTGGGCGCAGACGGGTGCCGCTACCTCCAGCGGGCCTGAGGCAGCCGTGCCGGTGGCCTGGTGGCAGGCCTTTGGCGATGAACAGCTCAACGGCTATGTGCAGGCCGCGCTGGCGCGCAACGCCAACCTGCAGGTGGCCGGCACCCGCGTGGCCGCTGCCCGCGCCCAGCTCGCCGCTGCCGATGCTGCGCTGCAGCCCAGCCTGTCGCTGGGCACCAATGTGGGCGCCACCCACACCTTGACCACCTCGGGTATCACCACCAGCCGCTCCGTCCAGCCCCAGCTGCAGGCCAGCTGGGAGCCCGATCTCTGGGGCCGCCTGGGCGAGCGCAGCACGGCCGCCGATCTGCAGTACCGCGCCAGCCAGGCCGACCGCGATGCGGTGGCGCTGACGGTGGCGGCCACCACGGCCCAGGCCTATGTCGATCTGCTGGGCCGCGAGGCGCAGCTGGCCCAGACGCGCCAGACCCTGCAGACGCGCAGCACCGCGCTGCAGCTGGCGCGGGACCAGGAATCGGTGGGCTATATCTCGCGCCTGCAGGTGACGCAAGCGCAGGCCGAGTACGAGGCCATCCAGGGCCAGATCCCGCCCTTGGAGCTGGCGATTGCGCGCCAGTACAACGCGCTGCAATTGCTGGCCGGTGATGTGCCCGCCGTGCGCGATACCGCTGCGGCCGACGGCCAGGGCTTTGCCCGGCTGCAGATGCCGGTGGTGCCCGCTGCGCTGCCCTCGGCCCTGCTGCGGCGCCGGCCCGACCTGGTGCAAGCCGAGCTGAACCTGGCCGCCAGCGATGCCAGCCTGCGCGCCAGCCGCGCCGCCTACCTGCCCCAGCTCAACCTCAGCGCCAGTGCGGGGCGGCTGTTTGTCAATGCGCTGCAGTACAACCCGATCAATGTCTGGAGCCTGGGCGCGAGCGTGCTGGCGCCGCTGTTCGATGGTGGCCGGCTCGACGCGCAGTACGACAGCGCCACGGCCCAGCGCGACCAGGCCGCCTACGCCTACCGGGGCGCGGTGCTGTCGGCCCTGGGCGATGTGGAAAACGCGCTGGTCGGCGTGCAGCGCCTGGCCGAACAAGAGCAGGCGGCCGAGCGCCGCCGCGCCGTGCTGGCCCAGACCCTGGGTTATGCCAAGGACCGCTACGAGGCGGGCTATGCGTCCTACCTGGAGCAGATCGACGCCCAGCGCAACCTGTTCCAGGCCGAGACCGAGCTGGTCAACCTGCGCCAAAGCCGGCTGGACAACCAGATTGCGCTGTACCGCGCGCTGGGCGGGGGCTGGTCGGCCGATGCGGTGTTGCCGAGCGCCGCAGTGCAACCCGCCGCCGCAGATTAGGCGGGGCTTAAGCCGGGCGCAAAGCGTTGCGCTCAGCCCTCAGACAGGCCTTGCCAGGGGGGATCCCGGCGTGGCAGGCCCTGGCGCCGCCGCATAATGCGCGAATGCCCCATTCTGGGGCGTTTTGTGCAGAAAGGCGGTGCGCCTGCGCCTTCTGCAGCTGCCGGGTATTGCTGCCATGTCTGAGACTGTTGTTTTGCGGGGGCCTGAGCGCCCCGATCTGTTGCGCCACGAGGTGCTGGCCGATGTGTTCGAGGCCACCGCCTATGCCCACCCCGAGCAGGTGGCGCTGATGGCCGGGGCGCGGCAGCTGACCTATGCCCAGCTCGATGCCGACGCCAGCCGCGCGGCACACCGGCTGATGGAAGCGGGCATTGGCCCGGGCGATATGGTGGGCCTGTGGCTGCCGCGCGGCATCGCGCTGCTCAGCCTGCAGCTGGCCATTGCCAAGACGGGCGCCGCCTGGCTGCCCTTTGACAGCGAGACACCGCCCGAGCGCATCGCCACCTGCCTCGAAGACGCCAGCGCCAAGGCGCTGCTGATGGCCGCTGCCACGCCTCAGCAGGGCCTGCGCGATGCCCAGGTGCTGTGTCCGCTGCTGACCGATCTGGACCTGCTGGCCGAGCTGCCCGCAGGCACCCCGCTGCGCCGGCGCAGCAATGCGCAGCCCAGCGATCCGGCCTATGTGATCTACACCAGCGGCTCGACCGGCAAGCCCAAGGGCATTGCCATCAACCAGGGCAGCATCTGCCACTTTTTGCGCAGTGAGAATGCGCGCCTGGGCGTGCGCCTGGGTGACAAGGTCTACCAGGGCTTCTCGGTGGCCTTTGACATGTCCTTCGAGGAGATCTGGATCAGCTACCTGGTGGGTGCCACCTTGTGGATTGCGCCGCGCGAGATTGCCGGCGACCCCGAGGCGCTGCCCCAGGCCTTGCTGGAGCAGCAGGTCACCGTGCTGCATGCCGTGCCCACGTTGCTGGCGCTGTTTGCCCAGGATGTGCCCAGCCTGCGCATCATCAACCTGGGCGGCGAGATGTGCCCCGAAGCGCTGGTCGATCGCTGGGCGCGTTCGGGCACCGGCGCGCCGCGCCAGCTGTTCAACACCTATGGGCCGACCGAGGCCACGGTATCGGCGAGCCTGGCTGAGCTGCAGGCGGGCGAGCCCGTCACCATCGGCACGCCGCTGCCCAACTACAGCATGGTGGTGGTGCAGGTGATCGAGGCGGACAGCTTTCCCGCCGGCACCGCGCCCCGCTTGGTGGGGCTGCCAGCGGGCGAAGTGGGTGAGCTGTGCATTACCGGCCCCGGCGTGGCCGCTGGCTACCTGGGCCGGCCCGAGCTGACGGCCGAAAAGTTCTTGGACAACCCCTGGCCGGCAGGGCCGCACGACACGCGCCTCTACCGCACCGGCGACCTGGCGCGCATCGATGAAAAAGGCCAGATGCAGTGCCTGGGCCGGGCCGATGACCAGGTGAAGATCCGGGGCTTTCGCGTGGAGCTGGGCGAGATCGAGGCCGTGCTGGCCCAGCAGCCCGGTGTGGGCACCACGGCGGTGCTGCTGCGCAAGGACGACGGTATCGACCAGCTGGTGGCCTTTTATGTGCCGCTGGATGCGTCCGCCAGCCCTAGCCACGCCGCGCTGCGCAGCGCGCTGGCCGAGCGCCTGCCGCCCTATATGGTGCCGGCCCGCTTTGAGGCGCTGGCGCTGATGCCGCGCCTGACCTCGGGCAAGATCGACCGCAAGGCGCTGCGTGCCGCCGCGCTCAGTGCCGCGGTGGACAGCGGTGATTCGGACACCGCCGAGACCCCGGCCGAGGCGCTGCTGTTTGCCGCGCTGGCGCAGATGTTCCCGAGCCAGCCCATCCGCCGCTCGCTCGATTTCTTCAGCGACCTGGGCGGCCACTCGCTGTTTGCTGCGCGGCTGACCTCGGTGCTGCGCGCCGATGCCCGCTTTGCGCAGGCCACCGTCAGCACCATCTACCAGCAGCGCCGCGTGGGCGCGATTGCCCAGGCCTTGCAGGCCAGCATGGTGGCAGACGATGCGCCGGCTGCGGCGCCGCGCGCGTTCCGCGAGCATTCGGCGCTGCGCCGCTGGCGCTGTGGCGCTGCGCAGGCGGTGGCGATTCCTTTGCTGGTGCTGGTCAAGATGGCGCAATGGCTGGCGCCGTTCTTCACCTACCACTTCTTTACCGGTGACGAGAACGACTCGGTGGCCGTGGCCATTGCGGTGTCGGTGCTCGCCTTTGCGCTGGCCACGGTGCTGGAGTTTGTCGTGGCCTGGGCCGGCAAGTGGCTGATTGCCGGCCGCCTCAAGCCCGGGCGCTACCCGCTCTGGGGCCTCACCTATTTCCGCTGGTGGCTGGCCGACCGGCTCGTGGAGGCGGTGCCGGTGGGCATGATCACTGGCTCGTCGCTGTTTCCGCTGTGGCTGCGCGCGCTGGGCGCCAAGATCGGCAACGATGTGCTGCTGGGCTCGATGACGGTGCGCGCCCCCGATCTGCTGCGCATTGGCGCCGGAGCGAGCGTGGGCAATGTGGTGAGCCTGGAGAATGCCCGCGTCGAAGGCGGCTGGCTGCTGCTGGGCACGGTCGATATCGGCGCCGATGCCTGCATTGGCTCCTATGTGGTGCTGGAGGGCAATACCCGCCTGGGCGACTGGGCCCATCTGGAAGGGCAGTCGAGCCTGAGTGACGGCCAGGTGCAGCCCGCGCGCAGCGTCTGGACCGGCTCGCCGGCCCAGCCCGTCTCGGACTTTGACACCAGCTGCATGCCCGAGCGCGTGCGGCCCAGCGCTGCCTGGCGCGCCTGGGAGATGCTGGTCTATGCGGTGGGCGGCCTGAGCATCGCGACCCTGTTCTTCATGCCGGTGTTCCCCGCGTTCTTGCTGATCGACTGGCTGGATGTGGACGCGATCTCGGTGCGGCCTTTGCTCGAAGACGGCACGGTCGATGCGCTGGGTGCCTTTATCCTGCGCTTTTTCAAGTTCTTTGTGCTGGCGCTGCCCGCCAGCCTGGTGCTGGTGGTCTGCACCATGCTGGTGGCCGCCTTGATCCGCTACCTGTTCCTGCCCCGGCTGCAGCCGGGCACCTGGTCGGTGCACAGCGGCCGTTACCTGGGCAAGTGGCTCACCAACCAGATCCAGGAAGGGAGCCTGGCGACCTTGCACGGCATCTATGCGACGGTGTTTTCAGCCAGCTGGTACCGCATGCTGGGCGCCAAGGTGGGCAAGCGCACCGAGCTGTCGACCGCGCTGGGCGTGGTGCCCGATATGCTGACCCTGGGCGACGAGTGCTTTGTGGCCGATGCGGTGATGCTGGGCGACGAGCGCATCGATGGCGGCTACATGACGGTGCAGCCCACGGTGGTCTCGCGCCGCAGCTTTATCGGCAATGGCGCCTATGTGCCCGATGGCTCGACCATTCCCGAAGGGGTGCTGATCGGCGTGATGTCGGCCGTGCCGCGCAATGCCGACATGCAGGCCGGCCAGACCTGGATTGGCTCGCCGGCCATCAACCTGCCTGCGCGCGAAGTCGTGCAGGGCTACCCCGACCACCTGACCTTTGCGCCGTCACGCCGCCGCGTGCTGGGCCGGGGCCTGGTCGAGGCCTTCCGCATTGGCGCGCCCCATGCGCTGGTGATTGCCGCCGGTTATGCGATTGTGCTCGACGCGATGCCGCTGGCAGCTGCCGGCCGCTGGGGTGCGGTGGTGCTGGATCTGGCCGTCGCCGGCATGGTCTTTGGCCTGGGCGCCTTCTGGGCGGTGGCGCTGTTCAAGTGGCTGCTGGTGGGGCGCTACCGCAAAAAGGCTGCGCCGATGTGGACGCCCTTTGTCTGGCTGTCCGAGGCGACGACCAGCATGTACGAAGGCATTGCGGTGCCCAACTTCTTGCGCTACCTGCGCGGCACGCCCTGGCTCAATCTGGCGATGAACCTGCTGGGCAGCAAGATTGCCAGCAGCGCCTACCTGGACACCACCGACATCACCGAGCATGACTGCGTGACCATTGGCGCGCACAGCGAGCTCAATGCGCTGTCTTGCCCGCAAACCCATTTGTTTGAGGACCGGGTGATGAAGGTCGATGACGTGGTGATTGGCGCGCGGGTCACGGTGGGCGCGCGCTGCACCGTGCTCTACAGCGCCGAGCTGGGCGATGGCGTGCAGCTGGGCCCCATGACCCTGGTGATGAAGGGCGAGCGCCTGCCCGCCGGCACCCGCTGGCAGGGCGCGCCGGCCGCGCCATGGCGGGCCTAGCACTTCACTGGACCAGGCAGCCGCTGGCCCTGCCGCCAGCGCTGCAGGGCCGGGTACAGGCCCAGGCGGTGGTGATGGCGGGTGCACCGCCACCCGGCGCGCTGCCGCGCGAGAGCATGCGCGAGGCCGTCTACCTGGCGATCTGCCAGGCCTTGGCGCCACAGCTGGGCTGCGAGCCAGCGCAACTGGCCGTGCAGCGCCGGGCTGGCCAGGCCCCGCAGCTGCTGCGCAACGGGCAGGTGCTGCCAGGGTGGCAGCTGTCCATCAGCTATGCCGATGCGCTGGCGGTCTGGGCCTGCACGCAAGAGGGCACCGTTGGCATTGATGTGCAAGGGCCGCCCGGTGATGCGCAGACCGATATCGATGCCGCTGGCTGGCCGGCGGTGGCTGCCCTCTACCTGGAGCCCGATGCCGCCGCTGCGCTGGCTGGCTTGCGGGGGATGGCTTGGCAGCGTGGTTTTGCGCGGCAATGGGCGCGGCTGGAAGCCCAGCTCAAATGCGCCGGGCTGGCACTGGCTGAAGCCGATCAGCGGCAAAAGGGCTGGAATGCCGGCATCGCGCTCTGGGATCTGGACAGTGCTGCGGGCGCGGTCGCGCTGGCCTGGCGCGCCTCGGCCTAGGCCGCATCTGGTTTTTGGCGGGGCCGTTACACTGGCCTGCCCGCCCGCCACTAGCAGAATCTGCACTGCGCCAGGCCCATATCGATACAACGAATAAATCGTTGGCGCGGCCGGGCTGCACTGCCATAGTGCGGCGTTTTGATTTTTTGCATGGAATGAAGGAATCTGTGATGCAACCCACCACTTATCTGCAAGGCCGCAACGGCTGGGCGCGCAGCGTCTGCACCCTGGCCATCGCCGGCGCAGTGGCCGGCATGGCATTTTCTGCCCAGGCATCGAACTTCCGCTGGACCCGTTCGGCCGATCTGTCGTCCTGGGATATCCATGCGCAAAATGTTGGGGTCAACAACTCGGTGCACCGCGCGGTGTATGAGGCGCTGGTCGAGTACAACAGCCAGACGCAAAAACCCGAGCCTTCGCTGGCCACCAAGTGGGAGCGCATCAACCCCAAGCAGCTGCGCATCACCTTGCGCGAAGGCGTGACCTTCAGCGATGGCTCGCCGTTGACCCCCGATGACGTGAAGTTCTCGCTGGAGCGCGCCAAGGCCAAGAGCTCCGGCTTTGTCGTCTACACCCAGGGCATCGACCGCATCGAGGTGGTCAATGCCCGCACGCTGGATATCTTCTCCGACGTGCCCAACCCGGTGCTGGTCAACCAGCTGACCGAGCTGCGCATCATGAGCAAGCCCTGGGCGGTGCAGCACCAGTCCGAGGTGCCCAAGGACATCAAGGCCAAGGACGAGAACTATGCCCACCGCCATGCGCTGGGCACCGGCCCCTATGTGCTCGACAGCTGGTCGCAGGATTCGCGCCTGGTGCTCAAGCGCAACCCGCAGTGGTGGGGCAAGGCCCAGTACCCCAGCAACATCACGCAGGCGGTCTACACGCCGATCAAGTCGGACGCCACGCGCACGGCCGCGCTGCTGTCGGGCGAGGTCGATTTCATCATCGACCCGAGCATGAACGACCTGCAGCGCATCAAGCAGGCGCCCAACCTGCAGGTGCTCGAATCCGCGGCTGACCGCACCCTGTTCCTGGGCATGGACCAGTACCGCGACGAGCTGCCCCAGTCCAGCGTCAAGGGCAAGAACCCCTTCAAGGATGTGCGCGTGCGCCAGGCGCTCTACCAGTCGATTGACATGGGCACCATCCAGCGCGTGGTGATGCGCGGCCTGGCCCAGCCCACTGGCACCCTGATTGCCCACCATGTGAATGGCTGGACCAAGCAGGCCGACCAGCGCCTGGCCTTTGATGCGGAAGGCGCCAAGAAGCTGCTGGCCCAGGCGGGCTACCCCGATGGCTTTGAGTTCGAGTTCTCCTGCCCGGCCGGCCGCTACCCGAGCGACGAGCAGCTGTGCCAGGCCATCAGCGCCCAGTGGGCCAAGGTGGGCATCAAGGCCAAGCTGCGCACCTACCCGTTCGCGACCTACTTCCCGATGATCCAGCGCTACGAAGCCAGTGTCTACCTGCTGGGCTGGTCGGTGCCCACGTTTGACGCCTACTACAGCCTGCAGGCGCTGCTGCGCTCGCCCGGCGGCAGTGGCGACGGCAACTTCAACCTGGGCCGCTTCTCCGACCCGCAGCAAGATGCCATGATCGAGCGCGTCAAGACCGAGACGGACCTCAAGCTGCGCAACCAGCTGATCGAGAAGGTGCTGCTCAACGAGCACAAGGCCATCTCGCATATCCCGCTGTTCAACCTGATTACCCCCTGGGCGACCAGCAAGAAGGTCAGCATCCCGACCCGCGCGGACAACTACATCGACTGGCGTCTGCTGAACGTGGCCAATTGACGGGCGGGTGAGAGGGCCAAGGCGCCGCTGTCTGATAATGCCTGCATGCGCCTGATGCCTCTTCGCCGCTCCTTCCTGCTCAGCTGTGCCGCTGCGGCGCTGCTGGGCTGCGCCTCCGAGCCGCCGCAGCCCGATGCGGAACCCGCGCTGGACCAGGCCAGCCTGCCGGTGCAGCTGCTGATGACCGAGGGCTTTGTGCCTGTGCACCGGGCACTGGCCGGGCAGCTGATGATCCCCACCCAGATCCGCGCCGAGTCCGGCTACGGCGCGTCGCCTGCGGTGGCGCAGGCGCTGGCCCAGTACCTGCAGCAGGCGGGTTGCGTCGATCTGGTGCTGGCGCCGCGCGCGGTGTTGCAGCTGTTGCAGGCCCAGGGCCTGGTGCGGCCGGGGCGCCTCTACGATGTGGTGCGCTCACCGCTGATTGCCATCGTGCAGGCCGGCCGCCCCGTGCCCGAGCTCCAGGACACGGAAGACGCCAAGAAGATGCTGGAGGCGATGCGCAGCATCGCCTACCCGTCGGCCGATGGCAGCGACTTTATCGAGCAAAAGCTGTTTCGTGAGCTGGATTTGACTGCCCAGGCTCTGCCCAAGAGCATCAAGGTGTTTGGCCCGCAGGTGGCCCAGTTGGTGGCGCGGGGCGATGCGGAGCTGGGCCTGCTGCTGCGCAGCGAGCTGCCGCGCTCTGCCGAGCTGCAGGTGGTGGGCAAGATACCGCCCCCCCTGGCCTACGAGGCGGTCTATAGCGCCGGCATTGTTCGCCAGGCCTGCAGCACCGCAGGGGCCCAGCTGCTGGCCCGCTTCTACCAGCGCGAAGCGGCCATGCATGACTGGAACGGCTCAGGCTGGGAGCCGGTGGCAGGGGTATCCCGGCCGCCACCACCGCCGGCCGAGCACCTGGACCCGGCTGAGTACCAGCCTTGAGAACCTGTTCAATGTCTCAGGCCTGGGCCAGCGCTGCCTGCACCGCAGGGCGCGCGCCCACGCGGGCGTAATGGGCGGCCACGCGCGGAAACTCGTTGATATCCACGCCATCGCTCTTGAGCCAGCCGGCCATCGTGAACAGGTAGCCGTCGGCCACCGTGTACTGCTCGCCCATCACCCAGGTCTTATCGCCCAGGTAGTGCTGCTCGATCAGCGCAAAGGCATCGCGCATGTTCTGCGGCACCTTGGCCTGCATGGCTTTCTGGGCCGCCTCGTCGTCGGCCCAGCGCGCAGCGCGTGGGCGGTGGGCATGGCTGATGTGCACGGTCGATGCCAGGTAGCTGTTGAACTCCTGCAGACGGGCAAGTTGGAACGGGTCGTCCAGCGGCGCCAGTTGTTTGTCGGGGTGGGTTTGCGCCACATACAGCAGCAGCGCGGCCGTCTCGGTCAGCACGCCTTGCGGCGTGACCAAGGCGGGCACGCGGCCCTTGGGGTTGATGGCCAGGTAGGCCGGCGTGCGCTGCGCCCCTTCGGCCATGTTCAGGCGCTGGGCATCAAAGGCAGCGCCCGCCTCATGCAAGGCAATCAGCACGGCCTGCGCGCAGGTTCCGGGGGCGTAGTACAGGGTCAGGTCTTGGCTCATGGGGCTCCTTGGATGGGGGTTGGCGGCGGTGCCAGCGCATGGCGCCTGCCGCATCGCCTGGGGATGCTAATCGATTTGCCGGCCATGTGCTGCGCTCGCCGTTACCATGGGTGTCTGTTCCGAAACGTCCACCCCATGGCCAAAGAAAAATCCGTTTACATCTGCAGCGAATGCGGCGGCACCAGCCCGCGCTGGCTGGGCAAATGCCCCGCTTGCAATGCCTGGAACACCTTGGTGGAGAGCACGGCCGAGGCCGCAGGCGGCGGCAAGAACCGCCTGAGCCAGACCGGCCGCACCGGCTACGCCGGCCAGGCCCAGGCCGTCACGCCGCTGGCCGCCATCGAGGCCACCGAAGTGGCCCGCACGCCCAGCGGCATTGCCGAGCTGGACCGGGTGCTGGGCGGCGGCATTGTCGAAGGCGGGGTGGTGCTGATCGGCGGTGACCCGGGCATCGGCAAATCGACCTTGTTGCTGCAGGCGGTGGATGCACTGCAGCACCAGGGGCTGCCAGCGCTGTATGTGACTGGTGAGGAAAGTGGCGCGCAGGTGGCGCTGCGCTCGCGCCGGCTGGGGCTGGACAACAGCCAGGTCAATGTGCTGAGCGAGATCCAGCTGGAGAAGATTCTGGCCACCTGCGAGAGCACGCAGCCGGCCATTGTCGTCATCGACTCGATCCAGACCATGTACTCGGACCAGCTGAGCTCGGCCCCCGGCTCGGTGGCCCAGGTGCGCGAATGCGCGGCCCACCTGACACGCATGGCCAAGAGCACCGGCATTGCGGTGGTGCTGGTCGGCCATGTGACCAAGGAAGGCGCGCTGGCCGGCCCGCGCGTGCTCGAGCACATGGTCGATACCGTGCTGTACTTTGAAGGCGACACGCACAGCAGCTTCCGCCTGGTGCGCGCCATCAAGAACCGCTTTGGCGCCGTCAACGAGATTGGCGTCTTCGCGATGACGGAAAAAGGCCTCAAGGGCGTGAACAACCCCAGCGCGATCTTTCTGAGCCAGCACAGCGAGCCGGTGCCTGGCAGCTGCGTGCTCGTCACCCTGGAAGGCTCGCGCCCGCTTTTGGTCGAGATCCAGGCGCTGGTGGATGACGGCGGCCCCAGCCCGCGCCGCCTGTCG
Organism: Comamonas sp. MYb21; assembly: GCF_037479395.1. NCBI lineage: Bacteria > Pseudomonadati > Pseudomonadota > Betaproteobacteria > Burkholderiales > Comamonadaceae > Comamonas > Comamonas sp. MYb21. The sequence goes on from NZ_JBBGZC010000006.1 coordinate 21,813, forward strand.
GTGGGCCTGGACCGCGACCGCCTGGCCATGCTGCTGGCCGTGCTCAACCGCCATGCCGGCGTGGCCTGCGCTGACCAGGATGTGTTCGTCAATGCCGTGGGCGGCGTGCGCATCGGCGAGCCAGCCGCTGACCTGGCTGTCATGCTGTCCATCACCAGCAGCCTGCGCGGCAAGGCGCTGCCCAAGGGCTTTATCACCTTTGGCGAGGTGGGCCTGGCCGGTGAAGTGCGCCCCGCCCCACGCGGCCAGGAGCGCCTGAAGGAAGCCGCCAAGCTGGGCTTTAGCGTCGCCGTCGTGCCCAAGGCCAATGCGCCCAAAAAGCCCATCGAGGGCATCACCATCCACGCGGTGGACCGGGTGGACGAGGCGATATCGCTGGTGCGGGGATTGGACTGAGCGCATGCTGGCAGATGCCTTTGCGCGTGACGGCTTTGCGTTGGTTCCCGGTGTGCTGGCTGCCGATGGCTGCGCATCGGTGCTGGCGGAGCTGCAAGGGCGCACAGGGCAGGGGCCCGGCGCACGCCATCTGCTGACTCTGCCATGGTGTGAGCGCATGGCCGGGCAGTTGCGTGCAGCCCAGGCATTGGCCGATCTGATTCCTCAGGGCCATCTGGCGGTGCAATGCACCTATTTCGAAAAGTCGCGCGACACCAACTGGCTGGTGGCGCTGCACCAGGATCTGGCGATACCCGTGCAGCGCAAGCTGGAACACCCCGCGCTCAAGGGCTGGGCGCTCAAGGACGCGACCCATTTTGTGCAGGCCCCCCCGCAGGTGCTGGAGCAGCTGGTGGCGGTGCGTGTGCATCTGGAGGACTGCGGTCCCGATGACGGCCCCTTGCGCGTGGTGCCGGGCTCGCACGCCATGGGCGTCATCGACAGCGCAGCTGCTCTGCAGCTGCGTGATGAACGGGGAGAGCTCGCATGCCCGGCTGCCCAAGGCGCCGCGCTGGTGATGCGGCCCTTGCTGCTGCACGCCTCGTCCAAAGCGAGCGGCAGCAGCCGTCGGCGCGTGCTGCATTTTCTGTTTGGCCCTGCGCAGCTGCCTTATGGGCTGGCTTGGGCTGCCGCCGTGTAGCTGCCTTTAAACCAGCCGCCCCTGTGGCCACAGATGCGCCGGATCGTTGTACCCGGGCGTCGAGGGGTGGCCGGGGCTGACCAGGCCGTTGACCAGGCGCTCGTCGTCCACGGTGATCTGGTAGTTCAGCGCGGGCTGGTAGTCCTGCCATTGCTTCAAGGTGCGCGGGCCGGCGATGACCGCGCTGATGGCGTTGTGGGCCAGCACCCAGGCGGTGGCGAACTGCGCGGCGCTGATGCCTTGCTGCTCGGCGTGCTGCTGCACCTGCTGGGCGATCACGAGGGATTCTGGGCGGAACTCGGTCTGCAGGATGCGGGCATCCTGGCGGCCGGCGCGGCTGTCCTTGGGCGGCTCCATGCCAGGCTGGTACTTGCCGCTGAGAACGCCGCGTGCAATGGGACTGAAGGGCACAACGCCGATGCCGAACTGCGCGCAGGCGGGCAGGATATCGGTCTCGGGCATGCGGTTGAGCAGGTTGTAGTAGGGCTGGCAGACGATGGGCGGTGGCAGGCCGATCTCGCGCGCGGTGTAGACCGCTTCGACAATGCGCCAGCCGCGAAAGTTGGACAGGCCCCAGTACAGAATCTTGCCGCTGTCGATCAGCTGCTTGAGGGCATACAGCGGCTCATGCAACTGCAGGCCGGCGCGGTCGCGGTGCAGGTAGAGGATGTCGATGCGGTCGGTCTGCAGGCGGCGCAGGCTGGCCTCGACCTCGCGCAGCATCCAGGCGCGCGAGTAATAGCCTTGGTTGGGCCCGCTGCCCATGGCGTTGCCCAGCTTGGTGGCCAGCACCCAGTCATCGCGCTGGCCTTGCAGCAGCTGGCCGACCATGCGCTCGGACTCGCCCTTGCTGTAGATATCGGCGGTGTCGATGAAGTTGACGCCCTGGGCGCGCGCATCGGCCACGATGGCGGCCGCCTCCTGGAGGTCGGTCTGGTCGGCGAACATCATCGTGCCCAGGCACAGGGCGGAGACTTGGAGGGGGCTGGCGCCCAGCTGGCGGTACTGCATCTTGGTCCTTCGGGAATCAGGTCGAGTCCCTCGATGCTAGCGGGCCGCCGCCGGTTTGTCAGTCACGGGCTGCGGCTTGCCCCGCCGCATCCATGCTCAATCGAGACCGCTGTCGTCGCCTTCCTCGTCGTCGTCCTTCTCCAGCTGGCTGCGGTTTTGCAGCTGCTCGCGCATGTTGTCAGTGCCTTGCATGAACTGGTCCACCGAGGTGGTGGGCGCCCAGCGCCACTCCGGCGGCAGCATGGTGGACATGTACAGGTTGTCGCCCAGGCGCTTTTGCGTCTGCCACTGCAGACCCAGCTTGGCGCCCACGCCCAGCACCAGCAGGCCGCCAACGGCCAGCGCCAGGGTACGGGCCGACACCAGGGTGGCCGCGCGCAGGTGGAACCAGATGACCACAGCCATCAAGCTGAAGGACGCCAGGCTGGCAAAGCGGCTGAGCAGCGGCCAGGACAGCGCAAAGCCCGTCACCGACAGCAGCACATCGAGCAAGGCCATGGCGACCATGCCGACCGAGGCGATGCAGACATGGCGCCAAAAGCCCGTCACCCCGGTGAACAGCTTGCCCATCATCGACCAGCCCAGGGTCCAGACCAGCAGGCCGCCCAGCATCCACAGCAGGATGGCGGGCAGCTGGCGGGCGAGAGCCCCGGTTTCGGTGGCACCCAGCCAGGTGGTCCAGGCCGACAGCAGCACCAGCAGCACCAGGGCCATGGCCGTCAGCAGCCCTTGGGCGCGCGAGAACGGGCGCCAGCGCTGGGTGGCGGGCAGCGGCAGGGCGGTGCTGCGCAGGTTCAGCTGCACGCCCCGGCCCAGGGTCAGGCGCTGGCCGGGCTGCCAGACAAAGCGCTCGCCTGCGCTGTAGTGGCGCCGGCCGTGCCAGACGCCATTGGTGCTATCGAGCACCTCGACCTCGTATTGCCCCGCATTGGGTTGGTGCAGGCGCACATGGCTGGGGCCGATGCTGGGGTCGGTCAGCACCAGGTCATTGGTGGCGGCGCGGCCAATCGTGCAGGGCCAGGCATACACCGGCAGGGCCATGGCCAGGCGGTGGCCGCGCTCAACCAGCTCCAGCACCGCGCCTTCGGGCTCCTGCGCCAGGGGTGGTGCCTGGGTGCTGGCTTCTTCGTGGTCGGGGGCGATGTCGGTCAATTCGGGGTAATCGTGCTGGCTCATTGGGCGGCCTCGCTGGAGAAGCCTTGCAGGTACTGGCGGGCCAGGCGCTGGGCATTGTCAAAACTCACGGCACTGACGTTGAGGCGGCCGAGCACGCCCTGGCGCGGCTGGTCCACCGAGACGGCCAGCACGGTCAGGTCATAGAGGCCGCTGAACTTGCGGTAGGCGGCCATGCAGACGACGGCGCGCAGCGGCAGCTTGGCGTCTCCCGCGACAAAATCCTCGCGGCATTCATAGCCGGTGCGCACGCGGTTGCCGCGCTTGCGCATGGGCTCATTGGCAAAGCTGGCGCCATAGGTGTGCGCAAACTGCCAGGGGCTCAGGCGCGGCGCGTCATAGGCCTCGTAGCGCATGCCCAGGCCGCCGACATCGCCGTCGCCGGTGAAGACTTCGCTATCGATGCGGCATTGGCTGCGCTCAAAATCAAACAGCGATTCGCTGCGCCGCTCGCGGCCATCACCCCAGCAGCGCGCCAGCGTCTCGGACGGCACGGGCACGCGGTAGGGGCCATAGCGCTCTGTGCGGCTGCTGCCGCTCAGCACCCGGTCGACCAGGTCCTTCTGGTGTGCCATCAGCTGGCGCGTGACTTCGGCATGCATGGCGCCCTTGACCGGGGCGGCCTCGCGGCCCTGGGCGAGCAACTGCTCGACAAACTCCACCGGCACCAGAAAGCTCAGTTGCTCGGCGCCCAGCTGCTTGGCCACATTGACGCCGACCACGCGGCCCTGGGTGTCGATGGCCGGGCCACCGCTCATGCCCGGGTTCAAGGTGCCGCCAAAGAAGATGCGCGGGTAGAAGCTGCGCTGCACCAGGCCGTTGTAGGTGCCCTCGGTGATCGCAAAGCCCACATCGAGCGGGTTGCCCAGCGAGAAGATGCGCTCGCCCCCGCTCAGTGGCCGGCTGCTGGGGCGCAGTGGCAGTGCGCTGTAGCGGCGCTCCGAGGCGCCTTCTGCGCCTGCGCTGCTGTCCTTGGCCGGGGCCACGCGCAGCAGCGCCAGGTCATGCAGCACATCGATGGCCAGCAGCTGCACCGGCGCCTCCTGGCCGCTGACCGAGACCAGCACCGCACGGTGGCGTTCGGGCTCCAGCGCCAGCTGGCTGACGACGTGGTAGTTGGTGATCAGCAGGCCATCCTCGGAGACAAAAAAGCCCGAACCGGTGCTGCTTTGCGTATTGGTCTGGCGGCGCAAGGTGCGGATCTGCACCAGCTTGTCGCGTGCGGCCATATAGGCCTGCTGGGCATCGGGCGAGGGGGGCGGGGCCTCGGCCGCAGCAGCGGCTGCGGGCTGGCTGGCGGCTGCAGGCGATCCTGATGCAGGCGGTGCGGCGGGCGTGGTGGGCGCGGCATTCGTTAATGGCGCCGTCGGTGCAGGCACGGCGGCCTCGGCTGCAAGCGGGCTGGCCGCCTGCAGCAACGGGGCCTGGGCCAGGGCGGGCGCTGCCAGCAAGGCCGCCAGCGCAAGTGCCAGGCCGTTGCGCCACAAAGGGGAAGATGAGCAATGGGTCATGGTGTTGGGGTGTGCGCCGGGGAGGAAGCCGCAGACGCAGGAGCGGGCAAGCCAGTAGCCTGGCATGCTATCAAAATAAAAGTGCCACTGCACCAGCGGCAGACGTCATAGCAGGTAAGCATTTGCAGTTGTGGCGCCTGACGGGTGCGCAATGCATGGCGGGGGCTGAGGGTGGATGCGGGCCAGGCGTGCCTCAGTGCCGCTACTCATAGGCCTGGGTCACGCCATGGGCGATGGCATCGCTGATCAGGTTGCTCAGCCCGCTCCAGGCGATCTGTATCCCCAGGCACAGCAGGATGAAGGCGGAGATGCGCAGAAACACGATCGTGCCGGTCTCGCCCAGCGGTTTGAGCAGCTTGTCGGCATAGCGGTTGCACAGCAGCAAAATGACACCCACCACCAGGCTGCCCACGGCCGCACCCATGACGTTGACCACGGTGATGGCTGGCGAGCTGCGGTCGAGCAGGCTCACGCCGATCGTGATCGTGGCGGCCAGGCTGCCCGGGCCGTAGGTGAGGGGAAAGGTCAGCGGGTAGAACGCGCGGCGCCGCGCCATCTCGGGCGTGAAGGCTTCGGCCAGCTTCTCGGTGCGCCCTTCGGTGGAGTTGGTGTTGATCATGTTCCAGCCAATGACGGAGACCAGCAGGCCGCCGCCGAGCCGGACCACATCGATGGACAGGCCGAACATCTCCAGCATGTAGGAGCCCACCAGCATGAAAAAGATCAGCAGCAAGGTGACATTGACGGCGATGCGGGTCGCGATGCTGCGGCGGGTGGCGTTGGAGGCCCCTTCGGTCAGCGTCAGGAAGATGGCCGAGACACTCACGGGGTTCAGGATCGGCAGCATGGTGGCGACCACCAGCAAAAAGCTCTTGCTGAAGGCGGCAAAGGCAATGGCAAAACTCATGAAAGGGCACCAGGCAATAGGAGGATCTGGCGCGCTAGCATGCCAGCCAAAGCGGGCTTGCGCTAGGGCCTGTGGCGGCCGGTGTTGGGCCAAAGGTACGCCTGCCGCCGCGAAAACTGGCGGGCTGCGGGCGCAAACAATTGGCCCCTGGCGACAAGGGCATCTGCGCAGGCAGTGGACAATAGCGCCATGAACTGGAGAAACATACTGATCCCCGTCGGCTTGCTGGTGCTGCTGGGGGCTGCTTACCAAAATTACAAATGGATGGGCGTGCTGGCCGTCAGCGGCGGCATTGTGCTGTGGCTGATGCTGCATTTCACCCGTCTGATGACCATCATGAAACGCGCTTCGGAGCGCCCTTTGGGCTATGTGGCCAGTGCCGTCATGCTCAATGCCAAGCTCAAAGCCAATGTGCCGCTGGTGCATGTGGTGGCCATGACGCGCTCGCTGGGCCTGCGCCAGTCGCAGGCTTTGGAGCAGCCCGAGGTGTTTGTATGGCGCGACAACACGGACTCCAGCGTCACCTGCGAATTTGTGCACGGACGCCTGCAGAAATGGACACTGCAGCGCCCCAGCGACCCGCAGGATGGCGCGGACAGCCCCGCCCACCCTCAGCCTTGAGGCCGGCTTACTTGTAACAAGGGCGACCCGCCGGCCGCTTGCACCGGCCCTTTAGAGGGGGTTGGCGCTCAATTCTGAGGCGCGCGCTCTCTATCTTCTGCCAAGGCGGGCGCCGTCCACGTAAAATCACTGCCCAGCATGGGAGCCCCTTGGGGCTGGTCCCCACCATTTGCCCGTGCCCACAGAATCATCGATAGCCGGCTCGCCCCAGAGGTGCAGGGCTGGCGCAGGAAAGTTGAAAACCATGACGCAGGCAGTTGTTGAGTTGCTGGCCAAAGACCTGAACGCCCAAGGCGGCGTGTTTTGTCCCAACCCCAAGGCAGATATGAAATTGTGGAGTGGCCACCCCCGCGTCTTTCTGGACGTGGGCCACAGCGGTGAGGCCAAGTGCCCCTACTGCGGTACGGTGTACCGCCTCAAGGCGGGCGAAACCTTCCACGGTGGCCATTGAGTGACTGATTCCCCATTGGGCGGCGCTGCAGCTTCGCGCAGGCTGACGCTGACCATTGGCATCCTCACCCTCAACGAAGAAGACAACATCGAGGCCTGCTTGCGCAGCGCCTCGTTTGCCGACCAGGTGGTGGTGGTGGACAGTGGCAGTGTGGACCGCACCACGGCCATTGCCTGCGGCCTCGGTGCCCAGGTGTTTCGCTACGAAGACTGGCAGGGCTTTGCGCTGCAGCGCAACCGGCTGCTCAGCCACGCCAAGGGAGACTATGTGTTCTTCCTCGACGCCGATGAGACCATCTCTCCCGCTTTCCGCGAGGAGCTGGAGGCCATTGTCCAGTCCGGCGAGGAGGCGATCTGGATGGTGCGCTGGCGCATGGTCGCTTTCGGCAAGGAGCTCAAGTACCTGCGCTCCACCGCCAAGGTCGAGCGCCTGTTCTGGCGCGGTTTGCTGCGCGAGTACACCGGCGTGGTGCACGAAGAGGCGCAGCTGAGCCGGGCCAATGTGACGCGCCACCTGATGCGCACGCCGCTGCTGCACCATTCGCGCAGCACCGTGCATTCCAGCCTGGAAAAGCTCACCCAGTACGCGATGCTGGGCGCGGCCAAGCGTGCCGAAGAGGGCGTGCGCGGCGGCATTTTGCGCGGCATGGCCTCGTCGTTCGCGATGTTTGTGCGTCTTTACTTCTTCCATTTCGGCTTTCTGTGTGGGGGCGCGGGCTTTTTGTACTGCGTGTTCGTCGCGCTGGAGAGCTTCTTCCGCTATGTGGCCCTGGCCTATGACCGCCCGTATCTGAGCGGAGACGTGCGCCGATGAGCCTGGCTGCGGCAGCGTCCGCTGCGCCCACGCCCGCGATGCGGGCCAGCCAGCTGGCGGCCTTTTTGGTGCCCGGTGTGGCGCTGACCCTGCCCTCGGGCTACTCCTTTGGCGCTGCGGTGCTGGCGCTGGCCAGCCTCGTATTTGTGCGCCAGTGGTGGGGCCGCCGCTGGGACCGCCGTGCGATCGCCTGGGCGCTGATGCTCGCCGCCATGGCGGTGTTGTGGACCATGAGCTTTGATGACTGGCACCTGCGCTCGCGCAGCGACCAGTTCGTCAAATATGCGCTGGCCATCACCGGCCTGGGTTTTTTGCAAAGCTGTGCGCCCCGGGTGCGGCCGCTGGGCTGGGGCATGCTGGCGGGCGCGCTGGGCGCAGGCCTGGTCGCCGTCTACCAGACGGGCTGGACCGATGCCCACCGCGCCAATGGCTTTACCAATGCGATCCAGTTCAGCGGCATTGCGCTGGTGCTGGCGCTGGCCTGCTGCTTTGGCGTGCTGCTGCTGTGGCGCTCGCTGTCGGCCTGGCAGCGCGCCTTGGGCTTGGTGTGCAGCCTGTTCGGCTTGCTCGCCGTCATCCTGTCCGATACGCGCGGCAGCTGGATCGTGCTGCCCTTTGTGCTGCTGATTGGCGCGGTACTGCTGTGGCGCTGCGGCCTGCGCAAACCGGTGGGCCTGGGCCTGCTGGCCGCCGTGCTGGGCATTGGCGGCTTGGTCTCACTCAAAGGCGACGAGATGGCCCAGCGCTACCACACCGCCGTGCACGAGGTGCAGAGCTACGAGGTGCAGGACCGCGATGCGGCCGAAACCTCGGTCGGCCAGCGCCTGGCCCACTGGCACCTGGCCTGGCACATGGGGCTGGACAAGCCGCTGACCGGCTGGGGCCTCAAAGGCTATATCGCCGAGAAGGCCCGCCGCGTGGAAGCGGGCGAGGCCAGTGCCTCGGTCCTCCCCTACGACCATGCCCACAACGAGCTGCTCGACATGTTTGCCAAGCGCGGGCTGGTGGGGGTGGCGCTGCTGCTGGCCTTTTATGCCGTGCCGCTGCTGATCTTCTGGCCCACGCAAAAGCGCATGGCCCAGTGCCCCGGCGCGCCTATGGACCGCCAGATCCTCTACCTGCGCATGCTGGGCATCATGGTGCCGCTGTGCTACATGGGCTTTGGCCTGACCCAGGTGTTCTTTGCCCATAACAGCGGGCATCTGTTCTACGTCTACCTGCTGGTACTGCTGCTGGGTGCGCTGATTGGACGTGAGCGCGCACTCTTGGCTTTGCAGCCGCAGTCCTGAGCTGTGCCATGCAGCACCAGCGGCCCGGCGCGGGCCCTGGCTCAGGCCAGCTGGCGCGCCGCAAAGCGCGCCGCCGGCTCGATCAGCTGGGCCTGCGCTGCCACCAGCGGCAGATCGCGTGAGCCCGCTACCGTGCCCTTGACCAGCGAATACAAGGTGGCCGTGGCCAGCTCCAGCGCTTGGGGCAAGGGGCGGCCCTCCATCAAACGGCCCAGCAAGGTCGCGGCAAACACATCGCCCATGCCGTTGGGGAGCGGGTGCAGGTCGATGCGCGGCGTGGTCACCAGCCAGGCGCCTTGGCCATTGACGGCCAGGGTGCCCAGTTGGTCGGCCGCGATATCGGGCGTGGCCAGGCTGGTGATGACAATGGTGTCCGGCCCCCGGCCGCGCATCTGGCGCGCGACGGCGACGGCCTCCTCGGTGCTGGCCAGCTTGGTGCCGCTCAGCAACTCGAACTCGAACTGGTTGGGCGTGATGATGTTGGCAAACGGGATGGCCTGGTCGCGCAGAAAATCGGGGATGGCGGGGTTCACGAAGAGCCCCCGGCCCACATCGCCCATCACCGGGTCGCAGAGGTAGCGCAGCTGCGGGTTGGCCTGGCGGATGTCGTTGACGGCGTCGAGAATGGCTGCGCCGGTATCGGCATTGCCCAGGTAACCGGAGAGCACGGCGCCCACTTTGTGCAGCGCGCCGCGCTCGCGCAGGCCGGCGAGGATTTCGCGGATATGTTCGGCGCTCAGGATCTGGCCCCGGAACTGCCCGTAGCCCGTGTGGTTGCTGAACAGCACCGTATGCACCTGCAGCACCTCAAAACCCAGGCGCTGCAGCGCAAACACCGCCGCCGAGTTGCCGACATAGCCCCAGGCCACATGGGATTGGATGGACAGGATGACGGGGCGGGAGGCTTGCGCAGTGGCAGAGGGTGCAGCAGTGTTCACGGTAGGCAGTCTTTGCGGGCGAGGGCCCGGACCAGGCTGCCGGGCGTTGGCTGCTATTGTGCGCCCGCGGCCTGCCACTCCGCCTTGAGCTGCTGCAATAGTTGCGCAGCGGGCAGGGCTCGGGCCTGGGCCACGCCCTGGCCGGCCCAGAGTGACAGGTACTGCGCATCGCCCGCCGCGCCAGCGAGCTTGCGCAGCGCGCCGGTCAGTGCGTTTTGCACCGGGTAGGGCGGAATGGCGGCCTCCTCGGCTTCGAGCGCATCGATCATCGCATTGCGGATGCCGCGTGCAGGCCGGCCCGAGATGGTGCGGGTGGTGACCGTGTCGGTGGCCTGGGCGGCCGCCAGCGCGGCGCGGTAGGCCGTGTTGATGGCCGATTCGGGGCAGACCAGAAAGGCCGTGCCCATTTGCACCGCCTGCGCGCCCAGCGCCTGGGCGGCGGCAATGCCGGCACCATCCATGATGCCGCCGGCCGCAATCACCGGCAGCTGCAGCTGGCGCACGCAGTCGCGCACCAGCGGCAGGGTGGAGACCATCGACGAGGCATAGTCTGCCAAGAAGGTACCCCGGTGGCCGCCGGCCTCGCTGCCGCTGGCGATGACGGCATCGGCCCCCACGGCCTGCCAGGCCAGCGCCTCGGCCACCGTGGTGGCCGTGCCCCAGACCTGGCTGCCTGCGCCCTGCAGGCGCTGCACCTGGGCGGCGCTGAGAATGCCGAAGGTAAAGCTGGCCACGGCCGGGCGGCAGGCGACCAGCGCATCGAGTTGCTGCGCAAAGTCTTCGCACCACTGGCTGGGCACGGCCGGCTCGGCGCCAAAGCGGGCATAGAGCGGGGCCAGGCGCTGCAAGGCCTGCTGCACGGTGGCGGCATCGGGCGCGGGGGTGGCCTGCACAAACAGATTCATCGCAAAGGGCCGGTCGGTCTGCGCGCGCACCGCAGCGGCGGCTTCCGCCATCGCCTGGGGCGAGCGCATGCCGCAGCCCAGCGAGCCCAGGCCGCCGCCGGCGCTGACGGCAGCGGCCAGCGCCGGGCTGTCCGAGCCGGTCATCGGGCCTTGCACCACGGGCAGCTGCAGGCCCAGTTCTTGTGTCAGGTTGCGGGTCATACGGTCTCCATCGCGGTGGGGAAAGGGGTGGGGGTCGGGGTGGGGGCCGCTGCCTGCAACACGGCCAGCAGCTGCTGCACCGCGGGCGTGGCATAGCCCTGGCGGGTGACGAACATCGTGGTGCAGGCGCCCAAGGGCTCGCTGCGCACCGGCAGCGCATCGCGCTGCAGATCCAGCACGGTCTGCGGCACCACGGCGACCGCGCTGCCTGCGGCCACGGCCGCCACGATCGCATGGTACGAGGACAGCTGCAGCACGCGCGTGGGCGCCGGGCCATGGGCCTGGGCCATCCACTGCTCGCCAATGCGGCGGTAGGTGCAGCCATCGCTGAAACCGGCCAGGGTGCGCGGCAGCTCCCCTTCCTCGGTTTGGGCGGGGCGCAGCAGCAGCAGCGATTCTTCGTACAGCGGCACCAGATCGAGCGGCAGCGGCGCATCCACATCCGGAGGCGGCCAGGCCACCAGCGCGGCATCGAGCTGGTGGTCCAGCACCTGCTCCATCAGCTGCAGCGAGGCGGCCGTGGACAGCTCCAGTTGCACCTGGGGATGCGTGCGGTGGAAAGTGGCCAGCGGCAGCGGCAGGCGCGCGGCGGCCGTGCTCTCCATCGAGCCCAGGCGCAGCCGCCCGCTGGGCTGCTGGCCGCGCAGGCTTTGCGTGGCCTCTTCGGCCAGGGTCAGCAGCTGGTCGGCATAGCGCTGCAGCTGCTGTCCCTCGGGTGTCAGCACCATGCGCCGGGCTTCGCGTACAAAAAGCGCGACGCCCAGCGACTCCTCCAGCTGCTGGATACGGGTGGTGATATTGGACTGGGCGCGGCCCAGCTGCTGCGCAGCACGGGTGATGCTGCCGCTGGCAATGACCTGCTGAAAAATGGCGAGGGTGGCGAGATCCAACACGGCGGTATCTATCTTTTTTGAAGATGTTAATTTAACATAGCATCTCCAAAAAAGATACATAAGCACTAGGTCCGCACCATGCCACCCTCGGTCAGCTCCTCGGTTTCCCCCTCCACCCCCACCCCCTCCCTGCGCTGGGGCCAGCGCCCCTGGTGGGTGGCGGTGGCCGGCATGCTGGCGCTGGCCTCGGCCATGGGCGTGGGGCGCTTTGCCTTTACCCCCCTGATGCCGATGATGCTGCACGACGGCAGCATCGACCTGGCCCAAGGCAGCTGGCTGGCGATGAGCAACTACCTGGGCTACTTTGTGGGTTCGCTGGTCTGCATGGTGCTGCCCTGGGTGGCCCCGGGCCTGATGCAGCGCCTGCACCCCTCGCGCATGGTGCACTGGTGGCTGTTCATCACCGCAGTGCTGACGGCGGCGATGGCGCTGAACTGGCCCGGCGCCTGGGCCAGCCTGCGCTTTGTCTCGGGCGTCGCCAGCGCGGTGGTGTTTCTCAATATCACCCTGTGGTGCATGTCGCAGCTGGCGCATCTGGGGCGGCCGCAAATGGGCGGTCTGCTGTTTTGCGGCCCGGGCATCGGCATTGCGCTCACGGGCCTGGCCACCAGCGCCATGGTGGCGGCCGGCTGGCATGCGGTCAGCGCCTGGCTGGCCTTTGCGCTGCTGGCGCTGGTGTTGTGGCTGATGGTGATGACGGTGGTGCGTGGCCCGCTGGCGCCGCCGCCCGCCCCCACGCAGGCGGGCGCAGCCGTGGCCGTTGCGCCCGAGGGCCCGGTGGACCGGCTGCTGCTGACCCTGGCCTACAGCCTGGCCGGCCTGGGCTATATCGTTACCGCCACCTATTTGCCGGTGATTGCGCGCGGCGCGCTGCCGGCCGATTCGATCTGGCCTGACCTGTTCTGGCCCATGTTTGGTGGCGGCGTGGCGCTGGGCGCCTACCTCTCGACCCATTTGCCCGCCCGTTGGGACCGGCGCCGTCTGCTAATGGCCGGCTACGGCATCCAGGCCGTGTCCATCGCCATCAGCGCGCTGTGGCCCACCCCGCTGGGCTTTTCGCTGGGCAGCCTGCTGCTGGGCCTGCCGTTTACCGCGCTGACTTTTTTTGCGCTGCAAGAGGCGCGCCGCATCTGGCCCAGCGCACTCAGCAGCTTTCCGGGCCTGCTGACTGCCGCCTATGGGTTGGGCCAGATCGTGGGCCCTCCCATGGTCGCCTGGATGCTGGCCCACAGCGCCAGTACCCAGCAGGGCTTTGCCTATGGCCTGGCGGCGGCGGGCGGCGCGCTGGTGCTGGGCATGGTGGTTCTGGCCGGCATGGTCTGGCGCCATCCGCACCAGGGCTGAGCGGCTGAAAGGCCGCTGGTAGCCAGCCGCCCAGGGGCTGCCAAAGCGGATGCCGGGGCCGCATCTGCGCCGCATGTCCAACTCGTGAAACATTGTTTGACCTTGGGGTAAACTCCGGGGCGCAAACGTTTGCGCCTATGCAAACATGCGGCATCTCGCGGCTACTGCTGTGGATAGCGCCGCGTGATGCACAACAATCCTTCGGAGACTTATCTCATGCGCTTTACCCGCCGTACCCTGACTGCTGCGCTGGCTTTGGCCACCGTGGCTGGTTTTTCCCACCAAGCCGTCGCGGCTGACAAGCCCAAGGTGGCGCTGGTGATGAAATCGCTGGCCAACGAGTTCTTCCGCACGATGGAAGACGGCGCCAAGGCGCACCAGAAGGCCAATGCCGCCCAGTACACGCTGGTGGCGAACGGCATCAAGGACGAGACCGATACGGCCGCGCAGATCAAGATGGTCGAGCAGATGGTGGCCCAGCGCGTGCAGGCCATCGTGATTGCGCCGGCAGATTCCAAGGCCCTGGTGTCGGTGCTGAAGAATGCCGCCGACAAGGGCGTGCTGATCGTCAATATTGACAACAAGCTCGATGCCGATGCGCTCAAGAGCAAGGACCTGAACGTGCCGTTTGTCGGCCCGGACAACCGTGCCGGCGCCAAGCTGGTGGGCGATTTCCTGGGCAAGCAGCTGCAGGCCGGTGACAAGGTCGGTATCGTCGAAGGCGTCTCGACCACGTTCAATGCCCAGCAGCGCACCCTGGGCTTCCAGGATGCGATGAAGGCCGCTGGCGCCAATGTGGTCAGCCTGCAATCGGGCCAGTGGGAAATCGACAAGGGCAACACAGTGGCCGCCGGCATGCTGCGCGAGCACCCCGATCTGAAGGCGATCATGGCCGGCAACGACAGCATGGCGCTGGGCGTGGTCGCGGCGGTCAAGGCCTCGGGCCGCACCGGCAAGGTGCAGGTGGTGGGTTATGACAACATCGCCGCCATCAAGCCCATGCTCAAGGACGGCCGCGTGCTGGCGACTGCTGACCAGTACGCCGCCAAGCAGGCCGTGTTCGGTATCGAGATCGCGCTCAAGGCCCTGGCCGAGAAGAAAAAGCAGAGCGAGCTGCCCGCTGAGGTCAAGACCGATGTGGCCTTGGTGACCAAGGACAGCAAGTAAAAAACGGCGTACACCATGGCAACGACTGAGGCGCAAGGCGCCGGCACGCCACGCGTGCGTCTGCAGCAGATGGGCAAGGCCTACTCCGGCACCTTGGTGCTCGAGGGCGTGAGCCTGGATCTGCATGCGGGCGAGGTGATGGCGCTGACCGGAGAAAACGGCGCGGGCAAGAGCACCTTGTCCAAGATTCTGTGCGGGTTGGTGGATCCATCGCAGGGCCAGATGCAGCTCGATGGCAAGCCCTTTGCCCCCACATCGCGCCGCGATGCCGAGCGCCAGGGCGTGCGCATGGTGATGCAGGAGCTGGGCCTGGTGGCCACCTTGACTGTGGCCGAAAACCTGCTGCTGGGCCAGCTCCCCCACAAGATGGGCTGGCTGGACCATGCAGCGATGCGGGCGCTGGCCCGCACCCAGCTGGCCAAGATCGGCATGGAGCATATCGACCCGGACACCCCCGTCTCGCAGCTGGGCATTGGCCAGCAGCAGATGGTGGAGATCGCCCGCAATCTGCAGGATGGCACGCGGGTGCTGGTGCTCGATGAGCCCACCGCCATGCTGACGCTCAAGGAAACCGAGCACCTGTTCACGCAGATTGCGCTGCTCAAGGCGCGCGGTGTGGCCCTGGTCTATGTGTCGCACCGGCTCGAAGAGCTGCAGCGCATTGCCGACCGGGTGGCCGTGCTGCGCGATGGGCGCCTCGTCGATGTGCGGCCCATGCAGGGCGTGCAGGAGCATGAGCTGGTCGAGCGCATGGTCGGCCATGCGGTGCAGGACAACGAAGGCCGGCCGCGCCGCACGCGTGGCGCGCTGCGCCTGTCTGCGAAAAATTTGCAACGCGGCGCGCAGGTGCGCGGCGTGAGTCTGTCGCTCTATGCGGGCGAGATCATGGGCCTGGCGGGCCTGGTCGGCTCGGGCCGTACCGAGCTGGTGCGCCTACTGTTTGGTGCAGACCGCGCCGAGCAGGGCGAAATCAGCCTGCATGCCGCTGGCAGCAGCGCCGCCACGCATACGGTGGCACCCAACTGGAGCAGCCCCGTGCAGGCCATCCGCGCCGGCATCGGCCTGGTGACCGAAGACCGCAAGTCGCAAGGCCTGCTGCTGTCGCAATCCATCCGCGCCAACACCACCTTGGCGGGCATGCACAAGATTGCACGCGGCGGCTGGCTGCAGCGCGCCCAAGAGAGCGAAGTGGCGCGCCATTTTGTCGAACGC
Organism: Comamonas sp. MYb21; assembly: GCF_037479395.1. Lineage (NCBI taxonomy): Bacteria > Pseudomonadati > Pseudomonadota > Betaproteobacteria > Burkholderiales > Comamonadaceae > Comamonas > Comamonas sp. MYb21. The sequence goes on from NZ_JBBGZC010000006.1 coordinate 37,324, forward strand.
CTGCGCATCCGCTCGCGCAGCGCCGAGCAGGCGGTATCGACCCTGAGCGGCGGCAACCAGCAAAAGGTGGTGTTTGCCCGCTGGCTGCACCAGCCCTGCGATGTGCTGCTGCTCGACGAGCCCACGCGCGGCGTCGATGTGGGCGCGCGCGCCGACATCTACCACGAGATCGACCGCATGTGCGATGACGGCAAGGCCGTCTTGATGGTCTCCAGCGATCTGCGCGAGTTGATGGCCATGTGCGACCGCATTGGCGTGATGCATGACGGCGAGCTGGTGGCCGTGTTCGAGCGCGGCCAGTGGAGCGACCAGCAGCTGCTGGCCGCCGCCTTTGGCAATGTGGATGAAGCCCCATCGGCCCACGCCGCAGCCCAGGCTGCAACCCCCGAATAAAAAAGCAGGCAAGAGGACCAAGCCATGACCACCCCCCTTTCCGCGCGCGCCAGCGCGCCTACGCCGTCGGCTGCCAAGGCCTCTTCGGGCCGCATGCAGGCCTGGGGCACCTATGTGGGCCTGTTCCTGGTGCTGGCCGCGATGGTCGCGCTGTTCAGCTTCCTGAGCGAGTATTTCTGGAGCGCCGAGACCTTTGTCACCATCGCCAACGAGATCCCCGCGCTGGCGGTGATGGCCGTGGGCATGACCTTTGTGCTGATCCTGGCGGGCATTGACCTGTCGGTGGGCTCGGTGCTGGCGCTGTCGGCGGCGGTGGCGGCCCAGGCGATTCTGGTCTGGGGCCTCAACCCCTGGGCCGCCGGCGCACTGGGCCTGCTCTGCGGCCTGCTGTGTGGCGCGGTGCTGGGCTCGATCTCGGTGGTTTGGCGCCTGCCGACCTTTATCGTGTCGCTGGGCATGCTCGAAGCGCTGCGGGGCGCAGCCTACCTGGTGACCGACTCGCGCACCCAGTATGTGGGCGACGCGATCTCGGGCCTGGCCGCGCCCATTGCCTATGGCGTCTCGGCCGCCTTTGTCATCGCCATCGTCGTGGTGGCGCTGGGCCAGATTGTGCTGACCCGCACCGTGTTTGGCCGCTATGTGGTGGGCATCGGCACCAATGAAGAGGCCATGCGCCTGGCCGGTATCGACCCGCGACCCATCCGCATCCTGGTGTTTGCGCTGACCGGCCTGCTCGCCGGCCTGGCAGGGCTTATGCAGTCGGCGCGCCTCGAAGCGGCCGACCCCAATGCCGGCAGCGGCATGGAGCTGCAGGTGATTGCCGCCGTCGTGATTGGCGGCACCAGCCTGATGGGCGGACGCGGCTCGGTGATCGCGACCTTCTTTGGCGTGCTGATCATCGCGGTGCTGGAAGCGGGCCTGGCCCAGATTGGCGCCAGCGAGCCTGCCAAGCGCATCATCACCGGCGCCGTGATCGTCGTGGCCGTGATCATCGACACGGTGCGCCAGCGCCGTGCCGCACGCCGAGCCTGACGGTGGCAATGAGCAGTATCAAGGATGTGGCGCGCCTGGCGGGCGTGTCCGTCACCACGGTCTCGCATGTGCTGAACAAGACGCGTTCGGTGCTGCCGGCCACGCAAGAGCGCGTGCTCGAAGCCGTGCAGACCCTCGGCTATGTGCCCAGCGCGGTGGCGCGCAGCCTCAAGATCAACGCCACGCACACCATCGGCATGCTGGTGCCGGACAACTCCAATCCCTATTTTGCCGAGCTGGTGCGCGCCGTCGAAGACGCCTGCTTTGCCGCCGGCTATGCGCTGCTGCTGTGCAATACCGACAACCATGCCGGGCGCCAGCAGGTCTACCTGGATGTGCTGTCGCAAAAGCGGGTCGATGGCCTGATCGTGGCCTCGACCAGCGATGACGCGCTGATGTCCCAGCACCTGGCGCAGACGGCGCTGCCCATGGTGCTGATCGACCGGGCCATTGCCGGCCTGGAGCGGCCTTGCGTGCAGACCGACCATGTGCAAGGCGGCATGCTGGCCACCCAGCACCTGATGGCGCTGGGCCGCAAGCGCATCGCCTGCGTGGGCGGCCCGCAGGATCTGCAGTCCAGCGAGCAGCGGGTACAGGGCTGGCGCCAGGCACTGCAGCTGGTGGGCCTGCCCAGCGATTTGCTGGTGCATGGCGATTTCACCGCCAATGGCGGCTATGTGGCGATGCGGCGCCTGCTGCGCGACCGTGCTGCCGACCGGCCCACGGCTGTGTTTGCCTGCAACGACCTGATGGCCATGGGCGCGCTGCGCGCCGTGCATGAGGCGGGCCTGCAGGTGCCGCGCGATGTGGCCGTGGTGGGCTATGACGATATCGAGCTGGCGGGCTACACCCAGCCGGCGCTGACCACGGTGGCCCAGCCCACCCAGGCCATGGCCGAGCAAGCGCTGGCCTGGCTGCTAGAACGCATCCAGGCGGGCCGTAGCGCCGAGCCTGTCGCGGCGGCCACGCAGCTGCTGGTGCCGGCGCTGGTGACCCGCGAGAGCAGCCGGGCCCTGGCCCGGGCCGCCGTGCCGATTGCGATTGGAGAAACCCTGTGAATGTGCCTATCTTGAGCCAGGCCCCACGTATCGTGGTGCTAGGCAGTTTGAACATGGACCTGGTGCTGCGCGTGCCGCATATGCCGCGCGCGGGCGAGACCATGCTGGGCCAGTCGCTCAGCCAGGTGCCTGGCGGCAAGGGCGGCAACCAGGCCGTCAGCTGCGCGCGCCAGGGGGCGGCCGTCAGCCTGCTGTCCTGCGTGGGCGAGGACGCCTATGCCGACCAGCTGCTCGCCGGCCTCGTCGCCGACCATATCGATGTGCAGCATGTGCAGCGCAGCGCGCGCGATGCCACCGGCGTGGCTGTCATCAGCGTCGATGACAGTGCCCAGAACCAGATCGTGGTGGTGCCCGGTGCCAACCTGCGCTTGCAGGTGACCGAGCCGGTGCTGCGCCCGCTGCTGCAGGACGCCGCCTATGTGGTGCTGCAGTTCGAGACGCCGCTGGAAGAAGTGGACCAGGCCTTGCGCAGCGCGCGCGCCGTGGGCTGCAAGACGGTGCTCAACCCCTCGCCGGTGCAGCCGCTGCCCGATGCCTGGTGGCCGACCATCGATGTGCTGGTGGTGAACGAAGCCGAGGCCGCGCAGCTGAGTGGCAGCCCGGTCGACAGCCCCGAGAGCGCCGCCCGCGCCGCGCGCTGGCTGCAGGCCAAGGGCGCCGGCCAGGTGGTGGTGACCCTGGGCAGCCAGGGCGCCGTTTGCTGCGATGCGCGCAGCGCCAGCACCGCAGAGGCCCCTGCCCATTGGCACCGCGCGCCCCAGGTGCAGGCGGTGGACACCACGGCCGCCGGCGACACCTTTCTGGGTGCGCTGACCGTGCAGCTGGCCTCCGGCGCCAGCCTGGATGAGGCCACCCAGTGGGCCATCCGCGCGGCGGGCATCTGCGTGACCCGCGCCGGCGCGCAGCCTTCCATCCCTTTTCACGCCGAGGTCGCCACCCGCACCGAAGCCAGCCCCTGGAGCCCCGTATGAAGCGTGCTGCGCTGTTGAATATCGAGTTGTCGCAGATCATCGCCAGCATGGGCCATGGCGACATGCTGGTGATTGGCGATGCCGGCCTGCCGGTGCCCCCCGGCGTGCGCCGCGTGGACCTGGCGGTGGCGCGTGGCGTGCCCAGCCTGGACCAGGTGCTGCAGGCCATCCTGAGCGAGCTGCAGGTGGAAGCGGCCATCGTCGCCAATGAGTGCCTGGACGGACAGCAACTGCCGGCCTGGTACCAGCAGCGCCAGGCCGATGGCCTGCCCAGCGCGCCGCAGTGCGTGCCGCATGAGGCGTTCAAGGCGATGAGCCGCCAGGCCGTGGCCGTGGTGCGTACCGGCGAATGCACGCCCTATGCCAATATTGCGCTGCGCTCCGGCGTGGCATTCTAAGCTGACATCCAACGTGCCATCAACAAGGGCCTCTGCTGCAAAGCAAGAGGCCCTTTGAACAAGCGTTCGGTGGTGGCTTAGACGCTAGCCGGAGGCAACGTTTGCGCCGGCGTGCTGCGTGCCAGCGGCGCCAGAGGCAGGCGCAGCACAAAGACTGCGCCGCCACCCTCACGCCCCTCGCAGTGCACGCTGCCTTCGTGGCGTTCGGCAATCGAGCGCACCAGGGCCAGGCCCAGGCCCACGCCGCCATGGCGCTCGCTGGCGCCGGGCATGCGGTAAAAGGATTCAAAAATGCGCTCGCGCTGGTCGGGCGGCACGCCGGGGCCCCGGTCGGCCACGCGGATCTCGGCATAGGCGCCTTGCTTGTCCAGGAACAAGGTGATCGGGCCCTGGGAGTAGCGGCGGGCGTTTTCCAGCAGGTTGCGCACCGCGCGGCGCAGCAGCTTGGCAATGCCGCGCACCTCGATGGCATCGCCATGCATGTCGGCGACTTCCAGGTCGGCCTCGACCCGCGCGCACTCTTCGGCGCAGAGGCCAATGATGTCGATCATCTCGGAGCTGCCGACATCGGCCTCGCGCGCGCCCAGGCGGCTGGCCAGCAGGATCTCGTCAACCAGCTGATCGAGCTCGGCGATATTGCGCTGGATCTCCTGCTTGAAGGTGGGCGAGGGCTTCTCGCCCATCAGCTCCACCCCCATGCGGATGCGGGTCAGCGGGCTGCGCAGCTCATGTGAGGAGTTGGCCAGCAGCGATTTGTGCGCCTGCACCAGCGCCTCGATACGGGCAGCGGCGGCATTGAACTGCTCGGCCAGGTCGCTGACCTCGTCATTGCCGCGTACATCGACGCGCACCGACAGGTCGCCATCGCCAAACTGCTTGACGCCTTTGCGCAGCGCCTCGAGCCGGCCCATCAGGCGGCGGATGATGGGGAACACGCCGACCACGACGACGACACCGATGAGCCCCAGCATCCAGAAAAAGCCAAACGGCGGCTTGACCCAGAACCACCAGGGGCCCAAGTTGGGCGGCGGTGGGCGGTGGCCTTCGCCCCGGCCGGAGCGGCGCTGCAGCTCCATCTCGTAGGTGCGGCCCTGGTCGTCTTCAATCAGGTAGAGCACCAATTCGCTCGGGTCGCCAGGCTGGCGCACCGCCTCGCCATGCAGCAGCACTCCGCCATCGGCACTGCGGATCAGCAGCTCGCGCGCCGGCGGCTGCAGCGGCGTGGCGTTTTTCTCCGCCGCCGCCTGCCAGGCCCAGCCAATTACCAGGATCAGCACGGCCACGCCGCCCACCACGGTGAGCCAGATGCGCAGATAAAGCCGCTCGGCGAAGTATTTGTAGAGATGCATGCGTGCAAACGTGCAAAGGGGCGCTAGCGCCGGGGCTCAGTCCTGCTGTTTGGCAAACACATAGCCCACGCCGCGCACGGTCAGAATACGGCGCGGGTTTTTGGCATCGGCCTCGATGGCGGCGCGGATGCGGCCCATGTGCACATCGATGGAGCGGTCAAAGGCCTCGAGCTCGCGGCCGCGCACGGCTTCCATGATCTGGTCGCGGCTGAGCACGCGGCCGGCGCGCTCGGCCAGGGTGACCAGCAGGTCAAACTGGTAGCTGGTCAGGTCGGCAGGCTTGCCGCTGATGGTGACGGCCCGGGCATCGCGGTCGATCTCCAGGCTGCCAAAGCGCAGCACCTGGCTGGCGGGGGCCGCGGCGCTGCCGCCATCGACGCGGCGGCGCAGAATGGCGCGGATGCGGGCGAGCAGCTCACGCGGCTCAAAAGGCTTGGGCAGGTAGTCATCGGCGCCTACTTCGAGGCCGATGACGCGGTCCATCGGGTCGCCCTTGGCGGTGAGCATCAGGATAGGCACCTGGGCTGCGGGGCCGCTCAAGGTACGGATGCGGCGGCAGACCTCCAGGCCGTCCAGATCGGGCAGCATCAGGTCGAGGATGACCAGGTCGGGCGACTGGCCGCTGGCCGGGTCCTGCAGGGCCGACAGGCCGCTGGCGCCATCGGCCATGTGGCTGACCTGCAGCCCTGACTGGGCCAGATACTCGCTCACCATATTGGCCAGACGCTCGTCATCTTCGATCATCAACAGTTGGTGGGTATGCATGGCAGTCATGGTTATGGGCGGGTGAACCCGCAGATTTTGCTATAGAGGGCCATGGTGGCACGCTGGGGTCGCGCCGGATTGTCCCTGCCGTAAAGTTTGGTAAACCGCGCCTAGCTCCTGTCAACGTTCTCAGAACTCGCCAGTGACCGGTCTGATGCGCGACGCCAGCCAGACCAGCACCAGCACTGGCAGCCCCAAAAGCGCCGTCGACACAAAGAACTGCGCATAGCCAAAATGGTCCACGTACACGCCCGAGAAGCCGGCAATCCACTTGGGCAGCAGCATCATCATCGAGCTGAACAGCGCGTACTGGGTGGCCGAGTAGTTCACGTTCGTCAGGCTCGACAGGTAGGCGATAAAGGCGGCCGACGCAATGCCGCCGGCCAGGTTGTCGGCCGAGACCACGGCAATCAGGCCCGCCAGGTCATGGCCGCGCGTGGCCAGCCAGGCAAACAGCAGGTTGCTGCCGGCTGACAGCACCGCGCCCAGCATCAGCACCCGCATCACGCCGATGCGCATCGAGATCACGCCGCCAATAAAGGCGCCGACCAGGGTCATGATGACGCCGAAGATCTTGCTGACCGAGGCGACCTCGGCCTCGGTGTAGCCCATGTCGACATAGAAAGGGTTGGCCATGATGCCCATCACCACGTCCGAGATGCGGTAGATCGCAATCAGCGCCAGGATCAGCACCGCGTGCCAGCCGTAGCGGCCAACAAAGTCGGCAAAGGGGGCGACCAGCGCCTCCTGCAGCCATTGGGCAGCATTGCGGGCGGGGGTCATGGGCTTGGCCGCCGGCTCGGGCGACAGCAGCACGGTGACCACGCCCACCAGCATCGAGGCGGCCATCACCATATAGGCAAAGCCCCAGGCCTGGCGTTGGTAGTCGCCCGCACCCTCTTGCAGGCCCAGGGCCACCAGCCACAGCACGCCGGCGCCGGCCCAGATCATCGCGATGCGGTAGCCGGTCTGGTAGGTGGCGGCTAGCGCCGCCTGGCGATCGGCATCGGCCGATTCGATGCGGTAGGCATCGAGCGCAATATCCTGCGTCGCCGAGCCAAAGGCCACCGCCAGCGCGCACCAGACCACATGCTTGAGGTGCAGCTGCGGATCGACCCAGGCCATGCCCAGCAGGCCGGCAATCACCAGGCCCTGGGCCAGCAGCAGCCAGCTGCGCCGGCGCCCCAGCAGGCGGGTGAGGCCCGGCAGCGGCAGCCGGTCAACCAGCGGCGACCAGACCCATTTGAAGGCATAGGCCAGGCCCACCCAGCTGAGGTAGCCAATGGTGCTGCGGTCAATCCCTGCCTTGCGCAGCCAGAACGACAAGGTGCCCAGCACCAGCAGCAGCGGCAGGCCGGCAGAAAAGCCCAGCGCCAGCATGCGCAGGCTGGCCGGCTCGGTATAGACGCGAAACGTGTCCGCCCAAGAACGGCGGGCGGCGGGGGAGGAGGCGGTAGCGGGCGAAGAGGTGTCGGCCATGCGGACGAGGCGTGCAGTAAAAAGGGGCGGGCCAGGCCAGGCCCGGGCAATGGCGCCAATATACGCTGATCCGTGCTGCTGACCGGGGTAAGCGGGGCAAGCGGCGGAACAAGGGGCCAGCGCCCGCGCTTGGCTACACTGTGCGCTATGCACTGATGCACCGCTGCTGCCATGGCCGACCACCACCACCACCGCTTGCTGGCTCCTGACTACTCTGTTCGCCACTATGAAGGCGAGCAGCAGGCGCACAGCCATGACCATGTGCAGCTCTTGTATGCGCTGGCCGGCCGCATGGAGCTGGAGGTCGATGGCAAGGCCGCCTATGTCGACACTGCCAGCGGCGTGGTGATACCGGCAGGCGCCACCCACGCCTACCTGGCACAAAAGGGCAGCGCGCTGGCCGTGGTGGATGTGCCCGATGGCGCCGACTGGGCGCAGATGCGCCGCTTTGCCGCGCCACCGCGCGACTGGCTGGCCACCCATGCCTCCGCCTTGACGGTGGCCCAGGCCCATGTGGCCTGGGTGCAGCAGTCGCCCGCACTGCTGCTGCGCCGTGCGCTGGATGTGCAGGCCATCACCGCTGCCGTACGCGCCGACCTGGCCGGCGACTGGCGCACCCCCCAGCTGGCGGCGCTGGCGCACCTGAGCGCCCAGCGCTTTCATGTGCGCTGGCAGGAGCTGACTGGCAGCACCCCCCAGCAATGGCTGCGCGACCTGCGCCTGACCGAGGCCAGCCAGGCGCTGGCCGCCGGCCAGCCGCTGGAGACCACGGCGCTGCGCTGCGGCTACAGCACGGCCAGCGCGCTGGCCTATGCGCTGCGGCGCGATCGCGGCGTGGGCAGCCGCAGCCTGCGCAAGGGCGCAGGCGCTTGATGCTCTGGGCACTTTGGGTACGTTGGCCAGCACAGGCACAAGCGTTTCTCGACATTTGCCCCGGCCCCGTCGCGGCACCATAGCGGCATGACACAGACTTCCAGCGGCATGGTATCCCCCGCCCCTTCTTCATTTTTCAGCGCCTCTGCGCAAGGCATTGCGCTCGTCGCCATTGCCGGCGTGCTCTGGGGCACCAGCGGCACGGCCCAGTACCTGGGGGCGGCGGGGCTGTCGCCGTTCTGGGTGGGTGCGGCGCAGCTGGCGGTGGCTGCGGCATTTTTGGGCCTGAGCCTGCTGTGGGCCCGGCGTGGCAACACCGGCAGCCTGGTGCTGCGGCCCAGCCAGGCGGGGCTGCGGCTGTCGTCGTTCTTCTGGGCATCGCTGGGCATTGGCGGCTACAGCGTGTTCTTTTATGCCGGCCTGCAGATGGCCGGTGTAGGCGTGGGAACGGCAGTGGCCATTGGCAGCAGCCCCATCTGGGCGGGCCTGCTGCAGGCCGTCGTGCTGCGCGCGCCGCTGTCGCCGCTGTGGTGGTTGGGCACCTTGGTCAGCGTGGCCGGCGGCGTGGCCATGGTGATGGGCGAGGGCGGCAGCAGCCAGGTCTCCTGGCCCGGCTTGGCGCTGTGCCTGCTGGCCGGCCTGTCCTATGCCGGCTATGCGCTGGTCAATAAGCGTCTGGTCAGCCATATGTCTCCCAAGGTGGTGAACTTCTATGTGTTCAGCGGCGCGGCCCTGCTGGCGCTGCCGGTGGCCGCGCTGTATGCGGGCATGCCGCAGTGGAGCCTGTCTGCCGTGCTGGTGGTCGTCTATCTGGGCGCCGTTGTCTCGGGCATTGCACACTTGCTGTTCTCGATGGGTCTGCGCCATATCTCCGGGCCCACCGGTGTGGCGCTCAGCCTCATCGAGCCGGTGGCTGCCTTTGTGCTGGCCGTGTGGATCGTCGGCGAACACCAGCCCTGGGTGGCCTGGGTGGGCTTGGCGGCGGTGCTGCTGGGGCTGTGGGTGGTGGTGAAAGCCGAGATGCGGGCTTGATTTGTTCAGACAACGAAGTGGGATTTGGCCATTAGGTGACACTCTTGCTTCGGTGATCTGCTTGTTGGGCCAGGGCGATAGTTTTAGCCACAAGCTGGTTAAAAACTTGTGCAAACATCGTGTTTTCATGATTGGAACTGGAATGCCTGACCTGCCCCATCCCTCACCATTGTTCAGCTGCGCCTGCCATGGGCGCCGCGCCTGGCTGCAGACCCTGGTCGCAGGGGCTGCCGTGGTGGGTGCCGGTAGCGCGGGCAGTGCCTGGGCGCAGGTGGATGTAGGCAAGTCGTCGGCGCTGCGCAACCTGGTTCCGGCCGAAGCGCTGGAGCAGGCGGCGCAGCAGCAGTACGGGGAGCTGCTGGCGCAGGCCAAGCAGCAGGGCGCATTGGCGGGGCCGGACAATGCCCAGCTGCAGCGCCTGCAGACGATTGCCCAGCGCCTGATTGCACAGGCCCTGCCCTGGAACCCGCGCGCCAAGGACTGGAAGTGGCAGGTGAACCTGATCGGCAGCAAGCAGGTCAACGCCTTTTGCATGCCCGGCGGCAAGATCGTGTTCTACACCGGGCTCATTGACCAGCTCCAGCTGAGTGACGACGAGATTGCGATGGTGATGGGCCACGAGATGGCGCATGCGCTGCGCGAGCATTCGCGCGAACAGCTGGCCAAGACCCAGGCCACCGGGCTGGGCATTCGCCTGGGCGCGGCGATTTTTGGCCTGGGCGATATGGGCACCGCCGCCGCCAACCTGGGCGGGCAGCTGCTGACGCTCAAGTTCAGCCGCTCCGATGAATCCGATGCCGATCTGGTGGGGCTGGAGATCGCTGCACGTGCCGGCTATGCACCGCAGGCCGCCGTCAGCTTGTGGGAGAAGATGGGCGCGGCCACCGGCAAGGGCGGCATTGGCTTTCTGTCCACCCACCCGACCGGGCCCAACCGCATCGCCAGCCTGCAGGCCAATGTGCCCAAGGTGCAAGGCCTGTACGAGCAAGCCAAGCGCTAAACGGTCTTACACCCAGGCCACCACCATCGGGTTCTTGCGCGAGAACAGCGCCACATGCGCGTCGATTGCATGGCGTACCCTGGCCAGTGCCTCGGCATTGTCAGCGCTGCAGACAAAGGACAGCATGTCGCCCTCGGCCCGCAGGCTGCAGTGGCCCCAGGGGAACTGGGCCTCGCCCTGGTGGCTGTCGTACTGCACGCTGATCTTGCGGCTGAAGTGGTAGCACAGGCGCTGCAGATAGCGGCTGGCCTCCGGGGTGGCGACCTGGCCTTGGGTGCTGAGGCTTGTCAGCGCGGGCTCGGACATGGCACTCAGTCCTCGATCGCCATTGCCAGCGCCTGCTGTGCCGCTGGCAGCATGGCGCTGCCATGGTCGGCACCGGGAAAGCTGGCATAGCGCAGCGCCAGGCCTGGCGCGCCGCGCAGGCCCTCCATCAGCGCGGGGATGCCCGGGGCGCTCTGGCGCTGGCGCCGTATCGCATCGCGGGCCGGGTCGCTCGCGGGGGCGGATGGCGCGGGCGGCGATGCCTGCGTGGATGGCGCTGCAGGCCGCGCTTCGCGCTCGCCTTGCGTGACCAGCAGCCGTAGCGGCGGTGCATCCTTCGCCTGGCTGGCGGCATGCGCCAAAAATCCGGGCAAGGCTTGCAGCACCAAGCCATCGCGCCACCAGATCGAGGGGCTGGCGGCGACATAGCGCTGAAAGCTACCGGGGCGGGTCAGCAGCGCATGCAGCACACACAGGCCGCCATACGAATGGCCAAAAAAGGTCTGGCGCGTGGTGTCGATCGGCACACTCGCTTCCACCAGCGGGCGCACCTGCTGGTCGATAAAGTCGAGGAAATGGTCGGCGCCGCCTTCGGCACGCCCGCGCGCATCGGTGGCCGGACCAGGGGCCGGCGGTGTGTAGTCATAGCTGCGCGCGGCAAGGTCCAGCACCTGGCTGTCGTCATAGCCCAGGCCGACGACCACGGCGCCTTGCGTGGGCACCGAGGGCCCGCGCGCAAAGCGGTTGCGCATCAGCTGCGCGGTGGGTGTGAACAGCAGGTTGCCGTCCAGCAGATAGAGCACCGGGTAGCCCTGGGGCGGCGGCGGTGCGGGTGGCACGGCCACCATGATGCGGTGCACGCGCTCGGGCGCGCCCGGGCCCGGCATGCCGGGGGCGCGCAGGTCCAGCTGCCGCGTGCCGGGCAGGGTCACGGGCGGGGCGTCCTGCAGGCTGCTTTGCCAGGCGCAGCCGGGCAGCGCAAGCGCGGCGCCCAGGCCCAACAGGCGGCGCCGGGTCACATCGGCCAATTGGGCCAAGGGCAGGGTGGGGAAAGGAGGCAGGGCGAGTTGCATAGGGGCTGGGCTTGCGGCAAATCAACCATGGGCTTGAGAATGATTTGCATTAAGAAATTATCATGGCAAGCATGGCACAAACCCGCTTGGCCCATGTTTGCTGCAGCAAGAAAGATGTTTGCGCATGCTGGGCATCCCTTCCACGCTCTACCAGCTCGGCCTATGCACAGCGCTGATCCCGCATCCAGCCCAGACCCGGACCAGGCGGATCTGCGCGCCCATGTCTCGCGGCTGCGCGAGCTGCGCCCGGGCCTGCACCTGCACAGCGAAGACGGCTGCGACCCGCGCGACCAGACCGCGCAGGCCGAGATCGACGCCGGGTTGCGCCTGGTGGTGTTGCTGGAAGGGCGTATCGATGTCTCTTACGGTTTGACCCGGGTGGCGCTGAGCCACCAAGGCGCAGGCGCCAGCGCCGCGCTGGTGTCGGTGGCCGAGCGCGAGCGCTTTGAGCGGCGGGCGCGCTCGGGCGTGTACTCGCGCCGCGTCAGCCTGGGGCTCACCCCCGCCTGGCTGGCCCAGGCCGGGGGTGGCGATGGCGCCGCCTGGCCCGATCTGCAGCGCTTCATGCACGAGCACCTGGCCACGCGCCACTGGCAGCTGTCGCCGCGCGCTGCCGTGATTGCCGAGCAGATCGTGCACCCGCCGGGGCTGACGCCGCTGCTGCAGCATATGTACCTGGAGAGCCATGCGCTGGAGCTCTTGGGCGAGGCACTGGCCACCGTGGGCGATGGCGAGGCCGCAGCGCCGAGCGGCAGTGCGGCGGGCCTTCTGCCGCGCGAGCACCAGCGGCTGCGCGAACTGCATGCATTTCTCGCCTCGGGCCAGGCCGATACTTTGTCGATGGATGCGATTGCGCGCCAGGCGGGCGTCAATGCCAGCACCTTGCAGCGCCAGTTCCGCAGCGTCTACGGCACCACGGTGTTTGAGTTTTTGCGCGAATGCCGTCTGCAGCGCGCCCGCCAGGCGCTCGAGCGCGATGGCATCACCGTGGGCCAGGCCGCGCTGCTGGCCGGCTACACCAGCGCCGCCAACTTTGCCACCGCCTACCGCCGGCGCTTTGGCCTGGCGCCCAAGCTGGCTCGGGTCCGGGTCTAAAAGCTTCCCACTTCTCTCCGCATGCATCGCCTGTTCCTCGAACGGGCGGCTTTGCCGCTGGCGCAAACATCTTTGTTGGCCGCGCAAACCACGGACCACCCCCCAGATGGAAGAATTCCGTACTTGGTAATGAAAATCATTCATCTTTACAAAAGGGGCGGTATGGCGATCCAGGCAGGGGAACAGGGGTGGCGCTTGCGCGCTGTGGCAGCAGCGGTGCTGGTGTTGGGGGTGCAGGCGGCGGCGCAGGCACAAACCCCGGCACCGGCAACCACACCGTCGGAGCAGGATCCGACCTTGGAGACGGTGCAGGTGCTGGGCACGGCAGAAAGTGCCTGGAAGCAGGCACCGGGCGTCTCGACCGTCACGCGCGAGGACCTGGACAGCCAGCCGAGCAATGACCTCGCCGATGTGCTGCGCCAGCAGCCCGGTGTGAACCTGACCAGCAACTCCAGCAGCGGCCAGCGCGGCAACAACCGCCAGATCGACCTGCGCGGCATGGGCCCGGAAAACACCTTGATCCTGGTCGATGGCAAACCCGTCAACAGCCGCGGATCGGTGCGCTACGGCTGGCGCGGTGAGCGCGACACGCGAGGCGACATGAACTGGGTGCCGCAGGAGGCCGTCGAGCAGATCGAGGTGCTGCGCGGCCCCGCAGCTGCCCGCTACGGCAATGGCGCAGCCGGCGGCGTGGTCAACATCATCACCAAGGGCATCCCCGACAAGCTGAGTGGCAGCGCGACGGCGTACTACAACCAGCCAGAAGATTCGCGCGACGGCAGCAGCAGCCGCACCAGCTTCTCGCTGGCCGGGCCGATCTCCGAGCAGCTGGGCTTTCGTCTGAGCGGCAATGTGGACAAGACCGATGCGGACGCCTGGGACATCAACCAAGGCCATGCCTCGACCCGCACCGGCATTTATGCCGGCACCTTCCCTGCGGGCCGCGAAGGGGTGCGTGACCGCAACCTCTCGGGGCGCCTGAGCCTCAAGCCCGCAGCGGGCCACCGCATCGACTTGGATGCCAGCTTTGCGCGCCAGGGCAACATCTATGCGGGTGATACGCAAAACACCAACAACTACACCGTCGATGCGAGCGGCAACCTGGTCGCCACCTCGCAGCGCGTGCTCGATGCGCTGGGCACCGAGACCAACCGCATGTACCGCTCGACCTATGCCGTCACGCACAAGGGCGAGTACGACTTTGGCAGCTCCACCGCCTACCTGCAGTACGAAACCACGCGCAACACCCGCATGAACGAAGGCCTGGCCGGCGGCACCGAAGGCCTGTTCTCCAGCGATGCCTATGGCACCTCCAAGCTCGACATCCTGACCGCCCATGGCGAGATCAGCGCCCGGGGTAAATGGGGCAGCCTGCCCCATGTGATGACCGTGGGCGCCGAGTGGGTGGAGCAAAAGCTCGAAGACAGCAACTCCGTCTCGCAAACCACGACCGAGGCTGGCAGCGTGCCCGGGGTGGACAACACCGGCCGCAGCGGCAAGATCTCCTCGCGCATTGCCTCGCTCTTTGTCGAAGACAACATCGAGCTCAATGCCAGAACCCTGCTGACCCCCGGCCTGCGCCTGGACCAGCACAGCGAGGTGGGCACCAACTGGAGCCCGTCGCTGAACCTGTCGCACTACCTGACGGACAAGGTCACGTTGAAGGCCGGCGTGGCACGGGCCTACAAGGCCCCCAACCTCTACCAGATGAACCCCAACTACCTGCTCTACAGCCGTGGCATTGGCTGCTGGGGCGCGGGTGGGGCCTGCTATCTGATGGGCAATGCCGACCTCAAGCCCGAGACCAGCATCAACAAGGAGCTGGGCATCGAGTATGCCGACGAGGGCCTGCTCGCCGGCGTCACCCTGTTCCACAACGACTACCGCAACAAGATCGATGCGGGCATGACCCCGGTGGGCACCGCGACCGGCGGCACCGGCGCCTATGCCAATGCCGATGTGTTCACCTGGACCAATATCCCCAAGGCGGTGGTCTCTGGCGTGGAGGGCACGTTCAACGTCAAGCTCAGCCCCGCAGTGCGCCTGAGCAACAACCTCACCTACATGGTGCAGAGCAAGAACAAGACCACTGGCGAGCAGCTGTCCATCATCCCCAAGTACACGCTCAATTCACGCGTGGAGTGGCAGACCACCAATGCCTTGCAGCTGCTCGGCTCGGTGACCTGGTACGGCGGGCAAAAGCCCAACAAGCTCGACTACCAGGGCCTGCCGCTGACCGGCGAGGAAACCCGCCGCCTGGCCCCCTATGCGCTGGTGGGCGTGGGCGCGCGCTACAGCTTTACCAAGGATGTCACCCTGACCGCCGGCATCAAGAACCTGTTTGACAAGCGCCTCTACCGCATGGGCAATGCCGTGGGTGTGAACAACCCGCGCACCATCTACGGCGCTGGGGCCGCAACCTACAACGAGCCAGGCCGCTCGTTCTACGCCTCGCTCACGGCCAAGTTCTGATCGGCGCGCCATGTAAAAAAGGCCAGCGGCATGCCGCTGGCCTTTGGCGTTCAAGTGCTGATCTGGGATCAGGTTCCGCCCACATAGGGGTTGCTTTGGCGCTCACGGCCAAAGCTGCTCTCGGGGCCATGGCCGGGGATGAACACCGTTGCATCGCCCATGGGCCACAGCCGCTGGGTGATCGAGTCGATCAGCTGCTGGTGGTTGCCCTGGGGGAAATCGGTGCGGCCAATGCTGCCGGCAAACAGCACATCGCCCACAAAGCAGCGCGTGATCTGCGGCGCATGGAAGACCACATGGCCGGGGGTGTGGCCGGGGCAGTGGCGTACCTGCAGGGTTTCCTGCCCGATGCTGACCGTATCGCCATCCTGCAGCCAGCGCGTGGGCGTAAAGCTTTGCGCGGGCGGAAAGCCAAACATCTGGCTTTGCTGGGGCAGGCCATCAATCCAGAACTGGTCGCCGGGGTGCGGGCCAATGATCGGCAGGCCGCGCTGCTCGGCCAGCGCCCCTGCGCCGCCGGCATGGTCGATATGCGCATGGGTGAGCCAGATGGCCTGGAGCTGCAGACCCAGGCGCGCGATCTCTGCCTCGATTCGCTCCAGATCGCCGCCGGGGTCAATGACGGCGGCCTCCATCTGCTGGTCGCACCAGACCAGGGAGCAGTTTTGCTGAAATGCGGTGACGGGAATCGTGTGGTAGTGGAGCATGGTTGGTGTGGGGGCTGGCGGCCACGCACAGGGCTGGCGTGTGCAGGGCGCAATACGGCTATTGTGCGGCAAGCTGTGGTGGGCTTGGAGCTGGGCGGGGTTCGGCGCTGCAAGTGGGTGCCGCTTGGAGGATGGTTTGTAGAATCAGCACTTCGCCCCCTGCTTTCACCATCTGTCTGGATTCTTGATGCCCCGCCCCCCTGCCTTGCCACGTTCGGATTGGGTGCTGCGCAGCCCGCCTTCCGACCGCATGGAGCGCATCGAGGCCTGGTTCCAGGGCAATGCCTACGCGATGCACCGCCACGACACCTATGCGATAGGGCGCACCCTGGCGGGCGTGCAAAGCTTTCACTACCGGCGCGGGCGCCGTGACAGCCTGGCCGGCAGCACCCTGGTGCTCCATCCCGACGAGGCGCATGACGGGCAGGCCGGCACGGACGAGGGCTTTCGCTACCGCATGGTCTACGTGGAGCCCGCGCTGATCCAGGACATTCTGGGCGGCAGCGCGCTGCCATTTCTGGAGGGCGGTATCACCAACGACCCGGCGATATCGGCCGCTGCCGAGGCCCTGCTGCAAGGCGTGGACGATACGGTCGAGCCGCTGGAGCAAAGCGATGCGCTGGCGCAACTGGCCCATGCGCTGGCCGCTGCCACCGGCGGGCCCGGCACGCGGCGCGCCAAAGCCAAGGGCGACTACCAGGCCGCACGCCGTGCGCGTGACTACCTGTTGGCCCATGCCAGCAGCGGGGTGGCACTCGATGCGCTGGAAGCGGCTACCGGCCGCGACCGCTGGAGCCTGTCGCATGATTTCCGCATGTTCTATGGCACCAGCCCCTACCGCTACCTGACGATGCGCCGGCTCGATGCGGTGCGGCGCGGGTTGCTGGCGGGCCTGTCGCTGGCCGATGCTGCCCAGGACGCCGGCTTTGCCGACCAAAGCCATATGACGCGGCATTTTCTGAAAACCTTTGGCATCACGCCAGGGCGCTGGCTGCAGGTCATGCGCCAGGCATCGCGCCGCTGAACGCTTGCCCACAAACGTTCAATACTTTTGGGCGGTGCATTCTTAAGCTGGCTGCTGTTTTCAACACCTACAGCACCACCATGTCAGCAGCTACCGAAACATTTCCCACTCCAAGCCACCGTGGCCAAGGCCAGTCCATCGATCTGCTGGGCAAGATCGCATTGCTGCAGGGCCACTGGCAGCCGCGCGTGGTCGCAGAGATGAACGACTACCAGTTCAAGCTCGTCAAGATCGCCGGCGAATTTCTTTGGCACCAGCACCGCCACACCGATGAAACCTTTATCGTCCTGGACGGCGAGTTGCGCATCGATCTGCGCGATGCCAGCGGCAGCCTCCGCGCCATCCACCTGCAGGCCGGCCAGATGGCCGTCATCCCCCAGGGCCTGGAGCACAAACCCTTTGCACAGGCCGAGGTCCAGCTGCTGCTGATCGAGCCGCGCGGGGTGGCGAATACGGGGGATGGGGAGGCGGGGGAGCGTACGGTGGCGAATGATCTCTGGATCTGATCGCGGCCCAGCCAGGGTCATGACTTGCATAGTAGATATGCAAGGCCCTAGGCAAAAATGCGCGTAGCCCAAACCGCTGCCCCGTGATACAAGGTGTTCAGCGCTGCAGCCGTGGCCGGGCATACCGGCGCTCTGCAAGCGAGTTGATCCCTGAACCAGGAGCGCGCATCCATGTCCAGCATCTCACCGCCGACCTCGGTAGCAGCGGCGCCACAGCCAGCGCCAGCCAACCCGCAATGCATAGGGGTGCCGCGCGAGATATTTCCCGGTGAAAAGCGCGTGGCCACCGTGCCTGCGGTGGTCGACAAGCTGGTTAAGCTGGGCTTTCGTGTCAGCGTGGCGGCAGGCGCTGGCGCGGCGGCCAGTTTTGACGACGAGGCCTACCGCGCAGCGGGCGCCCAGGTGCTGCCCAGCGCAGCGATCTGGGCGGGGGCTGACATTCTCTTCAAGGTGCGGCCACCGACGCCCGAAGAGGTCGAATGGATGCATGCCGGCCAGATCCTGGTCGGCTTTGTCTGGCCTGCGCAAAACCCCGCGTTGATGGCGCAGCTGGCGGCCAAGGGGCTGACGGTGCTGGCGATGGATGCGCTGCCGCGCACCCTGAGCCGCGCGCAGAAGATGGATGCGCTGACCTCGATGGCGGGCGTCAGCGGCTACCGGGCGGTGGTCGAAGCGGCCCATGCCTTTGGGCGCTTTTTCAACGGCCAGATCACGGCGGCGGGCAAGGTGCCGCCGGCGCAGGTGTTTATTGCGGGAGCAGGGGTGGCTGGTTTGTCGGCGATTGGCACAGCGGTCAGCCTGGGCGCCGTGGTGCGCGCCAACGATACGCGGGCCGAGGCGGCCGACCAGGTGGTGTCGCTGGGCGGCACCTTTGTGCCGGTGGACTATGCCGAAGAGGGCGGTGGTGGCGGCGGCTATGCCAAGGTGATGAGCGAGGGCTTTCAGGCGGCGCAGCGCCAGATGTATGCGCAGCAGGCGGCGTGGGCCGACATCATCATCACCACCGCCCTGATCCCCGGCAAGCCCGCGCCCCGGCTGATTACCGCCGAGATGGTGCAGGCGATGAAGCCCGGCAGCGTGATTGTGGACATGGCCGCCGAGCAGGGCGGCAACTGTGCGCTGACGGTGCCCGGTGAGGCCGTGGTGCGCCATGGCGTGACGATTGTGGGCTACACCGACCTGGCCTCGCGCCTGGCCGCGCAATCCTCCACCCTGTATGCCAACAACCTGCTGCGCCTGACCGAGGAGCTGTGCAAGGCCAAGGATGGGCATGCGCTGGTGAACATGGAGGACGATGCGATCCGGGGCCTGACGGTGGTGTACCAGGGCAGCATCAGCTGGCCCGCGCCTGCGCTGGCGGCCGCCCCCGTGGCCAAACCGGCAGCGGCCACTGCGGGGGCTGCGGGCACTGCAGCAGCCAGCCCGGCTGCCGCCAAAAAACGGGGCCACGGGCACGGCCATGGTGCCGGCAGCCCCTTGCCTGCGCGTACCTTGGCCATCATTTTTGCGGTGCTGGCGCTGCTCTTCTGGCTCATTGGCTCGCATGCACCAGCGGCCTTCCTGGGCCACCTCACGGTGTTTGTGCTGGCCTGCTTTATCGGCTACATGGTCGTCTGGAACGTGACGCCCGCGCTGCACACGCCGCTGATGAGCGTGACCAATGCGATCTCCAGCATCATCGCCATTGGCGCGCTGGTGCAGATGGCGCCGCCGGGCGTGGTGGGCACGGACCGGCCGGGGCTGCTGATCGGGGCACTGGCCTTTGTGGCCCTGGTGCTCACGGCGATCAATATGTTTGGTGGTTTTGCGGTCACGCGCCGCATGCTGGCCATGTTCCGCAAATAGGCCACCGAGGTAGAACCGCATGACCGAAAGCCTTGCCACCGTCGCCTACCTGGGCGCTGCCATCTTGTTCATCCTCAGCCTGGGCGGGCTGTCACACCCCGAGACCGCACGGCGCGGCAATCTGCTGGGCATGCTGGGCATGGGCCTGGCGGTGCTGGTGACCATTTTTGGTCCGCGCGTCTCGCAGTCCGGCGTCGTGGCCATTGTCATCGCGCTGGTGCTGGGCGGCGGCATCGGCCTGTATGCCGCCAAGCGGGTCAAGATGACCCAGATGCCCGAGCTGGTGGCGCTGATGCACAGCCTCGTCGGCCTGGCCGCCTGCCTGGTGGGTTTTGCCAGCTATGTCGATACCTCGCACCCGTTGCAGGGGGCCGAGAAGGCCATCCATGCGGCCGAGATCTATATCGGCATTCTCATCGGCGCAGTCACCTTCTCGGGCTCCCTGGTGGCCTTTGGCAAGCTCAATGGCCGCATCGGTGGCAAGCCGCTCTTGCTGCCGGGGCGGCATCTGCTCAACCTGCTGGGGTTGGTCGTGGTGGTCGCGCTGGGCTGCTGGTTTGTGCAGAGCGCATCGCTGGGCCTGGGCATGCTGGCGCTGCTGGTGATGACCGCCATCGCACTGCTGTTTGGCCTGCACATGGTGATGGCCATTGGCGGGGCTGACATGCCGGTGGTGGTGTCCATGCTCAATAGCTATTCGGGCTGGGCCGCAGCGGCCACGGGCTTTATGCTCGGCAACGACTTGTTGATCGTCACCGGCGCGCTGGTGGGTTCGTCCGGCGCGATCCTGAGCTACATCATGTGCCAGGCGATGAACCGCAGCTTTATCAGCGTGATTGCCGGCGGCTTTGGCAGTGGCGCGCCCACGCCGGCGGGGCAGGTGGGCGCGGTGCCCCAGGGTGAGGTGGTGGCCATCAGCGCAGCCGAAACCGCCGAGATGCTGCGCGAGGCCAAGCGCGTGGTCATCGTGCCGGGCTACGGCATGGCGGTTGCCCAGGCCCAGCACACCGTCAACGAGATCACCCGCACCTTGCGCGAGCGCGGCGTCGAGGTGCGCTTTGCGATCCACCCGGTCGCTGGCCGCATGCCGGGCCACATGAATGTGCTGCTGGCCGAGGCCAAGCTGCCCTATGACATCGTGCTGGAGATGGACGAGATCAACGACGACTTTCCCGACACCGATGTGGCCATGGTCATTGGCGCCAACGACATCGTGAACCCGGCGGCCCAGGATGATCCTACGAGCCCCATTGCCGGCATGCCGGTGCTGGAGGTCTGGAAGGCGCGCCAGTCCATCGTGATGAAGCGCTCGATGGCGACCGGTTATGCCGGCGTGGACAACCCGCTTTTCTACAAGGACAACAACCGCATGCTGTTTGGCGATGCCAAGCAGATGCTCGATGAGGTGCTGGCGACGCTCAAGAACAGCAGCTAGCGCCTACCACTCGAAAGCCGAATCGCTGCTGGGAAAGCGCGCTACCGGGCACTCGCCGCTGCGTGCATAGCGGTCGGCATAGTTGAAGCGGTAGGCCATCTCGCTGCCATGGCGGCAGGGCAGGCCGCCGTAGAGGCGCGCATAGGTCGCGCGCGCACCGCTGCTGCTGCGGTAGGTGTCTTCGGCCTTGAAGACCAGCTTGCCGTCCTTGTCCTGGATGCGCAAGGTGCCGAACGAGGCATTGTTGGGCGTCTCGTAGTCGACCAGCATGTCCGCGCCCTGCTGGCCCAGCTGCGAGATGATCAGAAAGTTGGCGCGCTGCTCGGCCACCAGCTGCTCCCGGCTTAGCACCCGCATCGTGGGGGTGGACTGCAGCCGGGGTGCCAGTGCCAGGGCCTTGCCTTCGAGCACGATGATGGCGGCGGTATTGTCTGGTGAATCCCGCGTAGGGCCTGCCAGCAGCACCTTGGACAGGCGCTGGGTCAGCGCCTCCACCAGCTCCTGCGCGCTGTAATCCGATGCATCCTTGGCGCATGCGGCGGTGCTGGCCAGCAGGCCGGCCAGAAGAAGAGAGGCTGCAGTGATGCGCATGGAAGGCTCCCGAATGGCGGTTGCGGCTCCCGGGACGGAGGCCGCAGGGACCGGACGATGGGTTACAGCTGGAAGTCGTAATCGATGGTGATCGGGGCGTGGTCCGAGAACTTCACATCCTTGTAGATATGCTCCTTGCGGGCCAGCGCGGCAATCGCGGGCGTGGCCAGGTGGTAGTCCAGGCGCCAGCCCACGTTGTTGGCATAGGCCTGGCCCCGGTTGCTCCACCAGGTGTAGCAGGCATCGGTGGTATCGGGCTGGAGCACGCGGTACACATCGACCAGGCCGCCGGTCTCGGTCTCTTTCTCCAGCAGCTGGGTCATCCAGCTGCGCTCTTCGGGCAGAAAGCCGCTGTTTTTCTGGTTGCTGCGCCAGTTCTTGATATCGGCATTGGTGTGGGCAATGTTCACGTCGCCGCAGAGAATGAAGTCGCGCTCGGCGCGCAGGCGCATCAGGTGCGGGTGCAGCTCGGCCAGAAAGCGGTACTTGGCGGCCTGGCGGATCTCGCCGGAGCTGCCGCTGGGGAAGTAGCAGCTGATGATGGAGAACTTGCGCGTGGGCGTGTCAAAGCGCAGCTCCACGTAGCGGCCTTCGGCATCGAACTCGTTGGGCGAGAAGCCGATCACCACATCGCTGGGCGCATGGCGGGTGTAGACGCCCACGCCCGAGTAGCCTTTTTTCTCGGCAAACTGGAAATACCCGTTCATCTCATCGATGACGTCGAACTTGTCCAGCATATCCGCTTGCTGTGCCTTGATTTCCTGCACACAAATACAATCGGGCCGGGTTGTCTCAATCCAGGGGATCACGCCCTTGGTGGCAGCGGAGCGGATGCCGTTGAGGTTGAGGCTGGTTAATTTGAACAAGGATTGGGTCATGGTCGTTAGTCTCCCACAGTCAGGCGCGGATGCGCAGCTGGCGCAGGATTTTGTAGAGTTTGCCGTGGACGCTGGCGTGCTGCGCTTTGGGCAGTTCACCACCAAGGCCGGCCGCATCAGCCCGTATTTCTTCAATGCAGGCCTGTTCGATGATGGCGCCAAGATGGCGCGTCTGTCCGAATTCTATGCAAAAGCGATTCTGGCCAGCGGTGTGGCATTCGACATGGTGTTCGGCCCGGCCTACAAGGGCATTCCGCTGGCTGCGACCGTGGCCGTGGAGCTGGCGCGCCAGGGCAAGAACGTGCCCTTTGCCTATAACCGCAAAGAGGCCAAGGACCATGGCGAAGGCGGCAGCCTGGTGGGCGCCCCGCTCAAGGGCCGGGTGCTGATCATTGACGATGTGATGTCGGCCGGCACTGCCGCGCGCGAATCGATTGCGCTGATCAAGGGCGCGGGCGCCATCCCCCACGCCATGGCCATTGCATTGGACAGACAGGAAAAAGCCACTGAGAATGGCAAGGATGTGGCGCATAGTGCGGTGCAATATGTGCGTGACCAGCTGGGCATGCAGGTCTGCACCATCGCCAAGCTGGAGGACCTGCTGGCCTTTCTGGCCCAGGGCGCGGCAGCCGATTCGATGCGTGAACACCACAGTCAGGTGCTGGCGTACCGGGAACGTTATGGCGTTGGCAATTGATTATTAGAATTCGATAGTTTTGGATGATAAGGATCTGACGATGCGCAAGGACCGGTGTGCCGCTGCTTTGGCCATGGCGATGCTGATGCTCGCTGGCGCCAGCCATGCCCAAAAGTCCCCGTCTACGACCATGGTCTACAGCTGCGTGGATGCGGGTGGGCGCCGCCTGACGGCGGACCGGCCCATTGCCGCCTGCGCGGACCGTGAGCAGCAGGTCACCATGCCCGGCGGTGCGGTGCGCACGGTCGGGCCTACCTACTCCGAGCGCGAGCGCGCCGAGCAGGCCGCCCAGCAGCGCCGTGAGGCCGAAGAGCGCTACCGCGCCAACGACGGCAAGCGCCGTGAGCGGGCACTGGCAACGCGCTTTCCGACCAAGGCCGCGCACGATGCCGAACGGGGCGAGGCCGTCGATGTGCTGCGCGCCCAGATCCGCATCGTCCAGGAGCGCCGTAGCTTCTTGCTGGAAGACCGCAAGAAGATCGACCAGGACATGGAGTTCTACAAGAAGGACCCGAGCAAGGCGCCCGCCCCGTTGCAGGCGCGCCTCGATGGCAACCGCCATGACCTGAAGGAAGTGGACGAGCAGATCGCCACGATCAACGACGAGATCAAGGCCACCAACCTGCGCTTTGACGAAGAGGCCCAAAGCCTCAAACCCTACTGGACCCCGGCCGCTTCCAGGTAGCCGCGCGCACGCCCCATGCCTCTTGACTCCCTCGCCCCAGGCCTGGCGCTGGCCGATGACCAGCGCGCGCGCTGCAGCTGGTGCATGGCCTCGCCCCTCTACCAGCACTACCACGACCATGAATGGGGCTTTCCCGTGCATGACGACCGGCGCCTGTTCGAGAAGATCTGCCTCGAAGGCTTTCAGGCGGGCCTGAGCTGGCTGACGATCCTGAACAAGCGTGCGTCCTTCAGAGCCGCCTTTGCACAGTTTGATGCCCCGCAGATCGCGCAGTTTGGCGCCGACGATGTGCAGCGCCTGCTGGCCGATGCCGGTATCGTGCGCCACCGGGGCAAGATCGAGGCGGTGATCAACAATGCCCAGCGCCTGGCTGAGGTGCAGCGCGAGTTTGGCAGTTTTGACGCCTATCTCTGGCGCTTTGCGCCGGCGCCCGGCAGCCGGCCCGAGCACATCACCTTGGACGCCGTGCGCCAGATGGGTGTGCCGCCCGAGGCGGTGGCGCTGTCCAAGGACCTGAAAAAACGCGGCTGGAAGTTTGTCGGCCCGACCACGGTCTACGCTTTCATGCAGGCCATGGGCATGGTCAATGACCATCTGCAGGGCTGCCATGTGCGGGATGGCCGGCCGGCTTGAGTCTGCTGCTACAGCGCCGATAGCTCGCTGACCAGCAGCGAATAGCGCTGCAGCGATATGTATTGCCCATCGCGCTTGCTGCAGTCGCGCAGCAGGCCTTCATGGCAAAAGCCCAGCCGCGCCAGCAGCCGGCTCGATGCCGCGTTCTCCGGTTCCACATAGGCCACCACGCTGTGCAAGCCCAGCCGCGCAAAGGCGCTGGGCAGCCACTGGCGCAGCGCCTGGTCCATCCAGCCATGGCCCCAGTGGTCGGGCAGCAGCCAGTAGCCCAGGTCGGCACTGTCGGCCTCGTCGTCATGGTCGTAGAGGCCAACCGCCGCGATCACGGCGCCATCGAGGAGCACGGCCTGCCACCAGCCGCTGCCCTCGCTGGCGACGGACGCATACCAATCGAGCTGTTCCTGCGCAATTGCGCGGGCATCGCTGTGTTCTGTTTCCAGCCCGTAGAACGCGGTCAGCCGCGCATCCCCCATCGCATGGGCGACGACGAACAGGTCAGCGGGGGAGAAATCGCGGAAATGGAGGCGGGCGGGCTGCAGCATGGTGCAAGCCTAGCACCGCTGGGCGGCGGTGCTGTGCGATAGGGAAGAGGGGGGGTGAAACAGCTGTTAAGCCGCTACATGCCAGCGGGCGGGCTGGTGACTGCCAACGGTCTGTATACCCAGCAGCGCCGCATTGCGCTGCAATACGGCTTCAAACTGCGCGCCGCTGGCACCGATCTGTTCGGTCGCGCCATCCCAGTAGTCATCGGCAATCTGGGCGGCGGTGAAGTCACGGTGCGTGAACTTCTGCACAATATTGCGCAGCTTGTCGAGGTTGATGCTGTCGATATCGGTCATGGCAGGCCTCCGGTGCAAACATGGCCCCAGTTTGGCGCAAATGGGGCGGCTGTCAATCGGCAATCGCCGCCAAACCGGTGTTAACCGCGCATGGCCGCCGTGCTGCGCAGCAGGCGCTGCACCAGGAGCGCGCCCACCCAGGCAACGCCGCCGATCCACAGCGGCACCAGCACATAGCTGCTGGCGCGCGCCCACTGGCCCAGCTCGTCCAGCTCCCGCAGCGGCCACAAGGCCAGGCCCAGGCCAAAGCCCCACCAGGCCAGCGCAAACAGCGCAAAGGCCCAGGGCAGCCAGGCGGGGCGGCCAGCGGCTGGGCGCTGCCTAGCAGGGCGGTTTTGCACAAACATCCACAGCACGGCGGCGAGCACCAGCAGCAAGGACAGGCCTGCCGCCACCGGCCACCACAGGGCCAGCGGCAAAAAGGCCAGGGTCAGCGAATCCATGCGCGTCCGGCCTTTATTCCTTGTTGCAGAGCATGGAGTCAGCCAGGCTGCCCACGGTCACCCGTAGGTTCTTGCCCTTGTGGGCCTGCACCGCCCAGGTGTCGCTCAAATCCTCGGGCACCAGGTCCTTGTCTTGCATCAGCTCGGGCTTTTTGTGCTCGGAGCGGTCCTGCTTGACCACCTCGGGCACGATCATCGTGATGGTGCTGCCGTCCATGCGCCACTGGCCCGTGCCTTGCAGCACAAAGCGGTACTGCTGCTCGCTGCTGGGCATGTCATAGGCCAAAAAGGCCTGGGAGCGCAGGCTGTGGTCGGGGTTGAACTGGTTGGTATAGGTAAAGCTGGCGCTGTCCTTGCCCATGCTGATCTGGAACTGGCATTCCCAGACCCCTGCCAGGTCGGCCTCGCTGATGCTGGCCGCCGCTGGCGCCGGGGCCTGCGGTGCCGGTTTGTCGGAGGGCGCCGCCTGCTGGGGCGCGCGGGGCGCGGGTTCGGCCTCTTTTTTGGAGGGCCAGAGGCTGGAGCAGGCGGCCAGGCCGGGGAGCAGCAGCAGGCAGAACGTGGTGCGGAAGAGGGGAGTCAATGGCATCTGCGCACTCTACCAAAATCCGGTGAAGCGGCGGCCCAGGTCTTTGTAGGCCCAGGCCGCTCGTGTGCCAGCCGTTTTAGCCCGCCAGCGTCGGGTAGTCGGTATACCCCTTCTCGCCGCCGCCATAGTAGGTGCTGTTATCACCCTCGTTCAGTGCCGCGCCGCTGCGCAGGCGCTCGACCAGGTCGGGGTTGGCGATATAGGGGCGGCCAAAGGCGACGATATCGGCCTGGCCGCTGGCGACGGCTTGCTCGGCCAGTGCACGGTCATAGCCGTTGTTCACCATCCAGGCGGCCTTGCCGCCAGCGCGGCGGTATTCCGCCTTGAAGGCTTCGTAGTCGAAGGGCCGGCCTTCGACTTCACGCGGGCCGCCGGTGGCGCCTTCGATCACATGGATATAGGCCAGGCCCAGCGGCGCCAGCTGGTGGGCCAGGTAGGTGAACAGGCTTTGCGGATCGGCATCGTCAATGCCATTGGCGGGGGTGACGGGCGAGAGCCGGATGCCGACCTTGCCACGGCCGACCGCGTCGATCACCGCGCGGGTGACTTCCAAGGTCAGGCGGGCGCGGTTTTCGATCGAGCCGCCGTAGTCGTCGCGGCGGGCATTGGCGCCGGTCTTCAAGAACTGGTCGAGCAGGTAGCCGTTGGCGCCGTGGATCTCGACGCCATCGAAGCCGGCGGTCTTGACCGCATTGCGGGCGGCCGCAGCAAAGCTGTGCACGATGCCGGGGATCTCCTCGGCATCCAGCGCGCGCGGCTCGGAGGTCGGCTCGAAGCGGCCTGTGCCGGTCGCAGGGTCGATCAGGAAGGTCTTGGTCTTGGCGGTGATGGCCGAGGGCGCCACCGGGGCCTGCTGGTCCGGCTGCAGCAGGCGGTGCGAGACACGGCCCACATGCCACAGCTGGCAGACAATCTTGCCGCCCTTGGCATGCACGGCGCGGGTCACCTGGCTCCAGCCATCGAGCTGGTCCTGCTCGTACAGGCCCGGCACATCGGCGTAACCCTGGCCCTGGTGGCTGATGGCGGTGGCCTCGGTGATCAGCAGCCCGGCGCTGGCGCGCTGCGCATAGTAGGTGGCAGTCATCGGCTGGGGCACCGCCTTGGGCGAGCGGTTGCGGGTCAGCGGTGCCATCGCAATGCGGTTGGCCAATTCCAAATCACCCACCTGCACAGGTTCAAACAGGTTATGGGTTGCGGTGCTTGTCATGCAAAACTCCTTGTGGTTGGATCACGGGCTTACCCGCTTTTTGTACCACGCAGCCCAGCCCTTTGCAGGCCAGGGTTGAAGCCCGGACCCTGTCGGCCAAGCGCCCGGCGGGCGCAAACCCAAGCAAATCAAGGGGTTCAATGCTGCAAAGCAGCATTTGCCGGTGGATGGTGTCGGCCGCCCGGGTACTAGGGTCAACCCGACAACGCGTAATGGCAAAGGTTCTGCGCCATGATCGACCCGGGTCTGCCAGCTGCCGATCGCAGCCTGGTGGGCAGACCGCTGTCGTTTGTGAAAGAGAAAGCGCGCATTCATGACCAAAACATCGCTGGATAAATCGAAGATCAAGTTCTTGCTGCTCGAGGGCATCCACCCTTCCGCGCTCAAGGTGTTGCAGGCGGCGGGCTATACCCAGGTTGAGGCGCTGACCGGTGCCTTGGAGGGGGAAGAGCTCAAGCGCAAGATTGCCGACGTGCACTTTGTCGGCATCCGCTCCCGCACGCAGCTGACGGCCGATGTGTTTGCCGCGGCCAACAAGCTGGTGGCAGTGGGCTGTTTTTGCATCGGCACCAACCAGGTCGATCTGAATGCGGCGCGCGAGCGTGGTATTGCGGTCTTCAATGCGCCCTTCTCCAACACCCGCTCCGTGGCGGAGCTGGTGCTGGCCGAAGCCATCCTGCTGCTGCGCGGCATTCCTGAGAAGAATGCGGTATCGCACCGGGGCGGCTGGAAGAAAAGCGCCGACAACTCCTTCGAGATCCGTGGCAAGACCTTGGGCATCGTCGGCTACGGCTCGATCGGCACCCAGCTGTCGGTGCTGGCCGAAGGCCTGGGCATGAAGGTTGTGTTCCATGATGTGGTCACCAAGCTGCCGCTGGGCAATGCCCACCAGGCCGCCAACCTCAACGCCTTGCTGGAGCAGTCCGACATCGTGACCCTGCACGTGCCCGAGCTGGCCTCGACCCACAACATGATTGGCGCGGCCCAGATCGCGGCGATGAAGCCCGGCAGCATTTTGATCAATGCCTCGCGCGGCACCGTGGTGGACCTCGACGCGCTGGCCCAGGCGTTGCAAGCCAAGAAGCTGCTGGGCGCCGCCATCGACGTGTTCCCGGTCGAGCCCAAGAGCAACAAGGACGAGTTCCAGTCGCCGCTGCGCGGCATGGACAACGTGATCCTGACCCCGCACATCGGCGGCTCGACGATGGAAGCCCAGGCCAATATTGGCCTGGAAGTGGCAGAAAAGCTGGTCAAGTACAGCGACAACGGCACCACCACCTCGGCCGTGAACTTCCCCGAAGTGGCCCTGCCCGAGCACCCTGGCAAGAACCGTATCCTGCACGTGCATGAGAACCGCCCCGGCATCCTGTCCGCCATCAACCAGGTGCTGGCCGACAACGGCATCAACATCGCCGGCCAGTACCTGCGCACCGATGAAAAGGTCGGCTATGTGGTGATCGATATCGACCAGGAATCGTCGGCGCTGGCGCTGGAGAAGCTGGCCCAGATCGCCGGCACCATCCGCTGCCGCGTGCTGTTCTGATGCCGCGCCCACCGCACCGCGCCCATCGGCATCGGTGCAGTGGGCGGCTTTAGACACCCAGGAAAGAGGCTTATGCCTCTTTTTTCTTAGCTGCTGTTGGCATATCGATGCATGAAATGCGTCGTTGTGGAGGCGCACCCCGCTGCCTAGCATGAAGGCTTCCACCCGATTGCCAGACCACGAGGAGCGCCCATGAATGCCATCACCAATGTTCGCCACCTGAGCCCAGCGGCCGATGCCGCTGCAGCCACTGCCCTGCACGTCGAGCCTCTGGCGGGCCGCATCGGCGCGGTGGTGCATGGGGTGGCGCTGTCGGGTGCGCTGGAGCCGGCGCTATTTGCCCAGATCAAGGCAGCGCTGCTGCAGCACCGGGTGATTTTCTTCCGGGGCCAGCAGCACCTCGATGACGCCAGCCACCAAGCCTTTGGCCGCCTGTTTGGTGAGATCGAGGCCCACCCCACCGTGCCCGCACCCGATGGCACGGCTTTTCTGGAGCTCAACTCGCAGCACGGCGGCCGGGCCGACTCCTGGCACACCGATGTGACCTTCAAAGCGGTCTTCCCCAAGGTCTGCGTGTTGCGCGCGGTGACCTTGCCCGGCCATGGTGGCGACACCGTCTGGGCCAATACCGTGGCCGCCTATGAAGGCCTGCCCGCGCCGCTGCAGCAGCTGGCCGAGCAGCTCTGGGCCGTGCATGGCAATGACTATGACTATGCGGAGAACTTCCGCCAGAACACAGCCGCCAGCCAGACCGAGACGCAGGGCCGCGCCAGCTACCGCAAGGTGTTCACCAGCAAGACCATCGAGTCCGAGCAGCCGCTGGTGCATGTGCATGCCGAGACGGGCGAGAAGGCGCTGCTGCTGGGCCACTTTGCCAAGCGCATCAAGGGCCTGCGCAGCAATGAGTCTGCCGCCTTGCTGCAGCTCTTCCATGAGCGCATCGTGCGCCTGGAAAACACCGTGCGCTGGCACTGGCAGCCGGGCGATGTCGCCATCTGGGACAACCGCGCCACCCAGCACTACGCGATCAATGACTATGCCGATGCCCACCGCGTGATGCGGCGCGTGACGGTTACGGGCGACGTGGCGACCTCGGTCGATGGCCGCAGCAGCGTCGACCTGACCGTGCGCGAGCCGGCAGCGGCCTGAGTAGCCTGAGCGGCGGCCAGGCGCACCGCCTGGGCGCAGCGCCCTCCCCAACAGCAACACACAGATCGCAGATGGCGATGGCCGCCTGCGCGCACCACAGAGAGTTTCCATGACCCGAACCACCTACCACTACGAAGGCGGCCTGCTGGTGCCGCGCCGCAAGCTGCTGGTCTCTGCGCTGGCGGCCGGCGCCGGCAGCGTGCTGGGCTTTCCGGCGCTGGCGCTGGACAGCAAGCCGCTCAAGGGCGTAACGCTCAATACCTCGCTGTACAGCTCGCCGTATTCCAAGCTGCTGCGGCCCTGGATTCCCGAGTTCGAGGAGGCGACCGGCGCCAAGGTGAACTTCGACACACCCGGCTTTCCGGTCTACAACCAGCGCGCTGACCTGGAGCTGTCCACCAAGGGCGCGGCCTTTGATGCGGTCAATGTCACCTTCATCTATTCGAGCCGCTGGATCAACTCGGGCTGGCTGACGCCGCTCGATGGCTATATCAACGACCCCAACAAGACGCCGGCAAGTTTTGACATCCGCGACTTTCTCGAAGGCGCGCTCGCGCCCGAGCGGGGCCGTGACGGCCAGCTCTATGGCATCCCCTGGCAGGCCGAGGTCACGATTGCGGCGGCCTCGCGCTTTGATGTGCTCCAGCAGTCAGGCCTGGCCTTTCCCGATACGACAGACGCCTGGCTGGAAGCGGCCAAGCTGCTCAACCGCAAGGAGCGCGCGGCCGGCTTTGTCACCGACAACCACTATGGCTGGACCTTTATCCCGTTCTTGCAGGCCTTTGGCGGCGATGTGTTCCGCAAGGCCCCCGATGACCTGTTCCCCACCCTGGACAGCCCCGAGGCGATAGCAGCGGCCGACTACTTTGCCCGCCTGCTGCGCGAGTACGGGCCCGACGGTGTGGTCTCCTATACCTCGGACCAGGCCGTGCAGTCGCTCAAGGCCGGGCGCAGCCATTTGAGCGTGCAAGGCCAGATCAACCTCTCGCAGCTGGCCGACAAATCCAGCAGCAAGGTGGCGGCATCGGCGGCCTGGGGCCAGGTGCCCAAGGGTGTGGCCGGGCGCTTTCCGGGCACTGCCATCCATGGCTGGGGCATTCCGGTGGGCAGCAAGAACAAGGATGCGGCCTGGCAGTTCATCCGCTGGGCCACGTCCAAGGAAACCTTGCAGCGTGCCGTCGCTGCAGGTTACGGCTCGCCCACGCGGCGCTCGGACATCGACTCGCCCGCCTACCGTGAGCGCCAGCGCGTCAACGGCTATGACATCGCGTCGCTCGTGACATCGTCGGTGGAGCTGTCGGCCAAGCAAGGCCATATGAAGTACCGCACCGTGGCTGCCTACCCGCAGGTGGACCAGCAGATCAACAAGGCCATCGAGCTGATCGTGACCGGCCAGCGCACGCCCGAGCAGGCGATGAAGCAGGCGCAGACCGCGTCGATTGCCGAGCTGCGCCGCGCTGGCGTCTCGGTCTGAGCAGCGAGGGAGCGCTCCCATGCCGCCCACTGCATCTCTCGCGCCGCAGGCGCTCGACACCGGAGCCGCGCGCCCGCTGCCCAGCCAGGCACGCGGCAAGCCCGCTGCGGCTGCAGCGTCGCGCAACTGGCAGCGCAACTGGCAGCGCGAATCGGCACGGGCCTATGGCCTGGGCCTGGCACCGGCACTGGTGGTGCTGGCCGCCATCACCCTGCTGCCGCTCATCACGCTGGTGGTGGTGAGCCTGACGCCGCTGAGCCTGACCGACCCGGCAGCCACCTTCCACTTTGACCAGCCTGCCGGCAACTATGCGCAGCTGCTGCAGGACCAGCGCTTTGTCGATTCGCTCTGGGTGCAGGCCAAGCTCTCGTCGGTCAGCGTGCTGCTGCAGCTGCTCGTCGGCCTGGGCCTGGCCTTGCTGCTGCACAGCACCAGCCGTATGGTGGCGGGCCTGCGTACGTTCTTTCTGATCCCGATGGTGCTGCCGCCGATTGTGGTGGCCCTGGTCTGGAAGATCATCTACACGCCCGACATCAGCCCCATGCATGCGCTGCTCGAGCAATGGGGCTGGCCGCTGCGTTCGCTGATCGCCAACCCCGACACCGCGCTGTGGGCCATTGTGGCCGCCGATGTCTGGCAGTGGTTCCCGTTCACGATGCTGATGGTGCTGGCGCAGCTGCAGATGGTGCCGCGCGACCCGGTCGATGCCGCCCGCATCGATGGCGCCAACCGCTGGCAGGTGTTTGTCTACATCGTGCTGCCCTATCTGCAGCGCACCCTGGTGGTCTGCGCGCTGTTCCGCCTGATCGACAGCTTCAAGGCCTTTCCGCTGCTGTATGTGCTGACCAATGGCGGGCCGGGCACCGTGACCGAGGTGACCAATTTCTACGGCTTTATCCAGGCCTTCAACTTCTCGTACTGGGGCTACGGCAGCGCCATTGCGGTGGTGATGCTGGCCATCATCTTTGTGCTGAGCGCACTGGTCAGCCGCCTGGGCCGGGCCAAGGGAGATGCCCATGCACGCTGAGACCTGGCACCACGCAGCACCTGCGCTGCCCGTATGGCAACGCGCCGTGCAAGGCCTGCAGCGCCATCTGCGCAGCACCGCCGCCGTGCTGGTGCTGATGGTGGTGCTGTTGCCCTTTTTGTGGATGCTGCAGATGGCCTTTCGCCCGGCGGGCGATGCGCTGTCGCTGGATCTGCTCTTCAGTCCAACGCTAGAGGCCTTTGCCGGCCTGTGGCAGGACAACTTTGCGCGCTCCTTTGGCAACAGCCTGCTGGTGAGCGTGCTGTCCACCGGGCTGTCGCTGCTCTTGGGGGTGCCCGCTGCCTATGCGCTGTCGCGCTGGCGCTTCAAGCAGCGGCGCCAGGTGGCGCTGTGGGTGCTGTGCACGCGCATGGCGCCACCCATTGCGTTCACGATTCCGTTCTTTCTGGCCTTTCGCTGGCTGGGCCTGCTCGACTCGGTCTGGGGCTTGGTGCTGGTCTACCTGACCTTCAACCTGGCCATCGTGATCTGGATGATGCAGGGCTTTTTTGAGGCCATTCCCACGGCGCTCGAAGAGGCGGCCTGGATGGACGGCTGCAGCATCTGGTCGGCCTTCTGGCATGTGACCTTGCCGCTGACCCGGCCGGGCCTGGTGGCCACCGCCGTGCTGTGCTTCATCTTCTCGTGGAGCGACTTTTTCTTCGCACTGATTCTGACCCGCACCCAGGCGGTGACGGCGCCGGTCGCCATCGTCAATTTTCTGCAGTACGACGGCTGGGAGTGGACCAAGATTGCAGCGGCCGGCACCTTGGTGATGCTGCCGGTGCTGCTGTTCACGGTGCTGGTGCGCAAATACCTCGTTCACGGCCTCACCGCCGGTGGCGTCAAGGACTGAGATGGCTTCGATTGCATTGAGACAGCTGCGCAAGCACTTTGAAGGGCACGATGTGCTCAAGGGCATATCGCTCGATATTGCCGAGGGCGAGTTTGTCGCGCTGGTTGGCCCGTCTGGCTGCGGTAAATCCACCTTGCTGCGCATGCTCGCCGGGCTCGAAGAGGTCAGCAGCGGCCAGATCGTGCTGGGAGGGAATGTCATCAACGGTGTGCCGCCGCGCGAGCGCAATATCGCGATGGTGTTCCAGAACTATGCGCTCTACCCGCATATGACGGTGGCCGAGAACCTGGGCTTTGCGCTCAAGCTGCAGCGCCAGGCGCCGGCGGCCATTGCGCAGCGCGTGCAGCAGGTGGCCGAGATCCTGGGCCTGGAGCCGCTGCTGGCCCGCCTGCCTGCCCAGCTGTCGGGCGGCCAGCGCCAGCGCGTGGCCATGGGCCGCGCCATTGTGCGCGAGCCACTGGCCTTTTTGTTTGACGAGCCGCTGTCCAACCTGGATGCCAAGCTGCGTGTGCAGATGCGCACCGAGATCAAGGCCTTGCACCAGCGCCTGCGCACCACCACGGTCTATGTGACCCATGACCAGATCGAGGCCATGACCATGGCCGACCGCATTGTGGTGATGCGCGATGGCCTGATCGAGCAGGTGGGCACGCCGCTGGAGCTGTACGACCGGCCGCGCAACGCCTTTGTCGCGCAGTTCATTGGCTCGCCCTCGATGAACCTGATTGCCGCCCGCAGCCAGCAGGCGCAGGATGGCTGGCAGCTGGTGACCGACGATGGCCTGCGCTTGCCGCTGCTGCCCGGCCTGCAGGCGCAAGGCGAGCGTGCGCTGTGGCTGGGCGTGCGGCCCGAACATGTGCAGCTGGCAGTGGCGCCCCTGAGCGGTGTCGCCACCAGCGCTGCGACCGTCGAGGTGGTGGAGCCCACCGGCGCCGAAACCCAGGTGGTCAGCCGCTTTGGCCAGCAGCCTCTCATTTCGACCGTCAAGGAGCGCCTGGCGCTGGCCCCGGGCCAGGCGCTGCATTGGCACACGGCGCCGCAGCATTGGCATGTGTTTGACCGGCAAAGCGGTGAGCGGCTCAACGTCGCTTAATACCAAGCCCCTAATGCACAAAGGCTCCCAGTCGGGAGCCTTTGCGTTGCTGGATGCAGCCGTTTAAGCCAGGGGGCCTGCGCTCAAGATCTCCGACAGCGCCTTGCGCGGCGAGGGCGTCTCGCGCTCGGCCAGGTCGGCGGGCAGGCTGGACTTGTCACCGCGCTCGCCAATGGCGACCAGGCATTCGACCTGCCAGTTGTCACCGAGCTTGAGCACGGCGCGTGCAGCATCGCGCTCGATGCCGCCCATGGCGTGGGTGGCCAGGCCCATCGCATGGGCTTGCAGGGCCAGGTAGCCCCAGGCGCAACCGGTGTCAAAGCTGGGCGCGGGAGACTCGTCCTTGTTCGACAGCACCACCAGCAGCGCACCGGCGTTCAGGCACCAGCGGCGGTTGAACTCGTTGGGGATGGTGGAAAACGCCTGCCAGTTGGCATCGCCGTTGATCGAATAGGCAAAGTGCCAAGGCTGCTTGTTGCTGGCCGAAGGGGCCCAGCGTGCGCCTTCCACAATGGTCTCGATGTCCTTGGCGGTCAGCGCCTTGCCCGAGAAGGCGCGGGGCGAGAAACGGTCCAGAAACTGGGGATGGATGGCATGGGTGGATTGGCGCGTCGTCATGGTCAAAAAGTGAGCAATAAGACCGCCAGCATGCCATATTCGCCGGTTTTTTGCAGGCTTAGATTTTTTGTTTGTCGACCAGCTTGAAGGTGCCGGTGGCCAGGCCCAAAAGATTGCCGGCATCGTCATGCAGCTCGCCGCGCACAAACGACAGGCTCTTGCCGCGCTTTTCGCAAACGGCCGTGCAGACCACATCGCCGCTACCCGGTGCAATGTAATGAATGGTCAGGTCCACGGTGATGACGCCATAGCGCAACGGATCATGCGCGCGTGCGGCGCAGGACAGGCCCACATCCAGCAAGGTGGCGATGGCGCCGCCATGCATATCGCCCCGGCTGTTGGTGTATTGCTTCTGGTAGGGCATGCGCACCCGGGCGCGCTCATTGCCGATCGCCTCGCCCTTGAGCAGGAAGGCCTCGGCCATGGCCATGCTGAGGCCGAAAATCTGGTTGGCGGGCTCATTCACGGTGTAGGCGGGGATGTCGTTGGCAACAGCGGAGGGTGCAGTGGTGGTCATGGGGCAGGACGCAGCAGGTTCAAAACCTTGGATGTTAGCGGCAGGAGCCCCAAGCCGCCCCGCATGGCTGACACCTGGGAGTCGCCGCTCCAGCGGCGCCCAGCTTCGTTTGCAAAGCGGGGGCTTGGCTTCTGGGGGCACGGTTTATCATCGCTGGCTTATGCCCGTCTGGTCCTCAGCATCCTCTTTGTCATCCCCGTATTGCCCGCGCTGCGGCGCAGCGAACTGCCGCAGCGCAGGTGCGCGCGACCGCTTTGCCTGCCTGCAGTGCGGCGCACAGTTCCGGCTGGAGCAGCTGCAGGGCCAGGCATTTGCTGGCATGTCCACGACGGCAGACGCAGCCAGCGGAGCGCGGCTGCGCCGGCATCTGCCCTGGCTGGCAGTGCTGCTGGCCATGCTGCTGTCCATCCCCTGGTGGCTGCCCCGGCTGCAACCCGGGCTCCAGCTGAAGCTGCCCGCTGCCTGGAAAGACAAGGCGCCGCTGGCGCTGGGCCGCAGCGAGGCGACCACGCTGGTCGAGCGCAACGGCCAGCGCCTGCTGGTGCAGCTGTTTGAAAACCGCGAGCAGGGCGATGTGGTCTACCGCGTGCTGGTCCGTGATGCCGCCACCGGCGCCAGCCTGGGCGAGCCCCAACGCATGGCCATGCCCTGGGCTGGCAGCGCCGGTCGGGCCGAGCTGCAGTTTTTCTCGGACGGCCAGCTCTACCTCTTTTTGCGGGAGCGCGGCTTGTGGCGGCTGGATCTGGCGAGCCTGCGCTTTGTCGATCTGCTGCCCCAGCTCAGCGAGAAATTTGCCGCGCAGCTGGGCGAGGGCATTGTCGGCGTAGCGCCCAAGGGCCGCGACCGGCCGGACAGCCTGGAGGTCACCAGCCGCAGCGGCAGCAAATACCTGGTGTACTGGCTGCTCGGCCAGATCTGGCCGGTGGCCGACAGCAGCAGCCTCTACGAAAAGGCCCAGGCCGGCTACCGCCAAGAGATCGCCTTCTACCGCTATGAATCGCTGCCCCGCCCCACCGGTGAGGAAGGCCGCGCGTTGCTGGTGCAGTCCTGGTGGCGGCACGAGCCCGGCCAGCCCGCCTACTTTGGCTATTACGACCTGCAGCCCAGCGACAGCCGCGAGGTGCAGACTTCGCCGCGCAGCTATGTGGCCATTGGCGATGGTTTCTCCACCCGCCCCTATGCGATCGAGGACCGGGGCCTGCTGCGCATCAAGGTGGTGCAGCCGGCGGTGCCGCGCTTCCATGCCGATGTGATGGCCGAGAACGCGCGCCGCCTGCTGCTGGCCTACAACCCGACGCCGCTGCGGCAGGAGGGGCGCGTGATCCAGCTGCTGGACAAGGCCAGCGAGCAGGTGGTGTGGAGCCGCACCATCGACCAGTTGCCCCCGCTGGGCCAGCGCGAAGGCGGCATGTATGTCACCGGCCAGGCCGTCAGCGGCGGCTTTTTGCTGCTCGATGACATGCGCCAGCCCGCGCTGCTGATTGGCGATAACGGCGAGGTGCTGCAGGACTTTGGGGCTGCGGCCCAAGGAGCCGCGCAGTGAGCATTCCTCGGCGTTTTTATCTTCCGCTGGGCCTGGGCTTTCTGTTCTTTTTTGTGCTGCCGCTGCTGGTGCCCGCGACGGTCAAGCTGCTGCAATCGGGTGCAGACAAGGCCGAGGAGCTGGGCGATGTGGCGGCCTCGGCCGTCTACCAAGGAGAGGACGGCAGCCTGCGCATGCTGCGGGTGATGAAGCACAGCACCGCGCAGGACGATGTGTTTGTGCTGCTGGACAACGACCTGCAGGCCAAGCAGCTGCTGGGCGAGCCCCAGCGCATTGTGCTGCCCCGTGCCCAGCTGCGCCAGCCGGCCCGCCTGCGCAGCGAGGCCAATGGCCAGCTGTCGCTGCTGCTCAATGACCGGCACTGGTGGCTGCGCCTGCCGGCGCAGACCGCGTTTGCGCCGATGGATGCCGCGCTGCGCCAGCGCTTTGCGGCCGAGCTGGGCACAGGCGTGTCCAAATATGCGTTTGGCGAGCTGCGCGAGCCGGGGCTCTTGGATGTGACCAGCAATACCGGCGACCGCTATGCGCTGTACTGGGCCAGTGGCGAGCTCTACCCCTGGGCCGAGCGGCTGCAGCGCTGGCTGCAGCGCCCCTGGGCACAGTACCCGCAGACGGCCTCGCGCATCGATTACGCCGACTTTGATACCGACGTGGCCCAGTACGGCATGCCGATGATCTTGCTGCAGTTTGCGCAAAAGGTGCGGCCTGGCGAGTTTGAGCGCTGGCCACGGCTGAGCGTGCATTCCAGCGCCGACAAGCAGGTGCGCGCCGCCCCCAAGCGCTACCAGCCGGTCAGCGATGGTTTTGTGGTCAGCCACCAGGCGCTGCGCGAGGCGGGCATTACCCAGATTGCAGCGGTGGCCAGCGTGCCGGTGCAGTTCAGCGGCGAGGTGCTGGCCCGCAATGCGGGCCGGGTGCTGATGCGCTACGACGAGACCCCTACCACCGCCGCCGAGGTGGTGCTGCAGATCGTCGATGCGCGCAGCCTGCAAGTGGTGTGGCGCAAGTCCACGCGCGAGATGCCGCAGTTGCTGTTTGACGGCGAGCACCTGGCGGCCCAGGCCTGGCCCGGTGGTTTTTACCTGAGCACCGGCTTGAACCTGCCGGCCCTGGTGATCG
The DNA here is from genome assembly GCF_037479395.1 of Comamonas sp. MYb21. Lineage (NCBI taxonomy): Bacteria > Pseudomonadati > Pseudomonadota > Betaproteobacteria > Burkholderiales > Comamonadaceae > Comamonas > Comamonas sp. MYb21. The sequence goes on from NZ_JBBGZC010000006.1 coordinate 75,596, forward strand.
ACAACCAGGGCCAGACCTTGGTCGACTTTCAGCCCCAAAAGCGGCTTGAGGCAGCCAGCGAAGACTGAGGCATCAGCGCATGCACGCGTGGCCCGGGCAGGCCATGGTCAACGTGGATAGTGGACGATAAAAGTGCAGCGCAATCCGATAGTTATTTAGCGGTCTACAGCGCTGTTTTGTAAAGAAATTTTGCAAATCCACCGGCCTGTTTACGTAAAGGCAAACGAATCTCCAAAACTCCTACAGCCAGCGCCACCCTGCAGCGGCACCATGTCCTCACGGCAGGCGTTTGCTCCTGCCGCCAACCTGACACTGAAGGAGTAAGCGCCATGAGCCAGCAGAACCACCAACAGTCCGGACAGCAGCCTGCCCAGAAAAAGGAGCAGCAGCAACAGCAACAATCCCCGAAGCAGCAGCAACCGGGCCAGCAGGACCGCAAGCAGCCATCGCAGAAGTAGTCTGCGACTGCGCGGCCCACGAAGACCACACGGAGCACCCCATGCAACAACTGCCTTTGCCGATGACCAAGCAGCAGCCTTGGCCGCTGCAGCAGGGCCAGCCGTTGCGCGAGGCCAAGTACTCGCAGCAGCAGTGCAAGTGCAACCGGCGCCAACTGGGCACCGAGCCCAAGACACCGGACAACGCACAGATGTGCTGATCTTCTGAGCCCCTGCGTCCGAGCCCGCACGATGCGGGCTTTTTCGTGGGCGCTGCAGCCCATGCGCGGCGATACTGGCGCTCTCGACCACCTCGCCAGCCGATATCGATGAACACCGGATTCTTCGCGCAGCCCAACCCACCCTACCGCCGCGCCAACTACAGCTTTGCCTACCAATGGATCGAAGAAGTTGGCAGCCTGGCTGCCTTGCTGGCGCATGTCGAAGCGCTGCGCGCCGCAGACCCCGTGCACCGTTATCTGTGCACCTTGGACGATATCCAGCAGGGCAGCTACACCAGCGGCCATGCCAGCCAGGATGACCGGCTCTACCTGGCCAGCCCGCCGGACATGGACTGGGACGACCCAGCGCAGGAGGCTGCCTGGGATCTGCAGGCGCTGCAGCACCGCGCGCGCCAGTTGCGCCAGGCCCAGGGCCCGCAACCCTGGGCCGATGTCTGCGGCAGCCTGGCGGTAAGCGCCAGCGATATCGACGCACTGCTGGCCGCCAACCGCGCGCCCGATCTGCTGCTCGATGACGTCGTCTACATCCAGCGCCTGCCGCTGGCCGAAGGCGATCCGCTGATTGCCGGCCAACCCAATGGCTATTTCAGCGCCGACTGGGACAGCTTTCAAAACCACGCCATCCACCAGCATCTGGCCGAGCAGCATGGCTACCAGCTGTTGGCCATGGGCGCCGCCTGGATGGCGCTGGCCCGCGTGCAGCCGCCCGGTGCGGCGCAGGCCCAGGCGCTGGTGGAGGACCTGCGGGCGCTCTATGCCCAGGGCAATGAGGCGCTGCTGGCCCATGCGGGCTGGCAAGCCTTGCCGGCGGTGCTGCAAACCCAACGCATCCTGGTCATGGGCTATACCGACGACATGGCCGACCGCTGGGAGTAGGGGATAGGGATCTGCTGCAAAACTCCCTGCCGTGGTCAGAACGCGGGCTCGGGCGATCCGCTGCGTTGTCTTCCTTGTCAATCGCTATTGACTACAAATGACGCCTTTCGGCTCATCCCGATCCGCGTCCATCCCGCTTGGCGAGGGGTTCGCAGCGCATCCCTCACTTGTACTTCTGTGAAGGATGGAAAAGGGATGTATGCGCTGCCATGCCATGCCATGCCGTGCCGTGCCGTGCCGTGCCGTGCCGTGCCGTGGCAGGGGCAAGGCGCCGCAGAGGCTTTGCAAAATGTGCGGCGAGAAACGTCTCGATGCAGGCGGCGCGTCAATTCCTACACCGGCGCCTGGGCGGCGGCGCGACTATAGAGCCATGGCAGGGCAATGTCGCCCCGTCATCATCGTGAAGGAGCTAACGCTATGAATCAGCAAAACAGCCAACGCAATCCCAACCAGGTGAACCAGCAGCAATCGGGCCAGAAACCCGGCTCGCAAAAAGAGCAGTAACACCAGCAGCAGTCGCCGCAGCAGAAGCAGCCTGGTCAGCAAGACCGGTCCCAGCTGCAGCGCTGAAGCCGCGTTGGTTTCAGCAGGGATACTTACTCATTCTTTCCATCCGCCCTAATGTGAACTCTAAAAAATTTCCAAAGGTGGCGGCGATATAGCTGTGTAGATATATGGCCCGCATAGCGGGTCATATTTTTAATTCTCAAGCCTTGATATTTGGATTCTAATAAATTATTCTAATAACTCAAGCGTTTCGAAATATTTAAAACTTTCATATATTGAATTCCCTTTCGCAGTATTAATAGGCCAATTGAGAATAATATAAATCCTAGAAATATAAGGGTTATTTTTTGTTTGTTTAAAAATGTCTTATATACGGAATTTTCTGTTTCTAATAGTCGGCACGCAATTGCTTGATCGCTATTGGCTGTGAAATTCGCTGAGGGACTAATGCATGTGCTTTTGCTAATAATTCCTTTTTCCATTTTAATAACTTCTCCGTTATAGGAAAATAAGGTGTCTGATTTATTTATTTTCAGCCAAACCTTATCGGAGAGCGAGAATAGGAAGCATGCGTATCCCGTTAATAGAAGTAAGATGGCGAAAGTGAAAAAGAAGTTTGCCCATTTTTTATAAGCAATATCTCTAAAATTTTTCTCTTTTAAATTGAAGTAATTTGACAAAGATAATATTTCGTAAATATTAATATTTTTCTTTTCTATATGCGTTTTTAGATCATCTAGCTCTTCTCTGTAGGAAAAGGGTAAGCCGGTTTTGAATCTCAGCATTTCGATGTCTCTTATTTCATCCCAATGTTTATTTAGTTCGGCATCTGAGAATTTTCTTTTAAAGCTTAAGATCAGCCATATCTTATCTCTTAAAAAATGTAGCGAGCCAGCCCTTGTCCATGTGTACAAGATTGTCAATAGAAATATGGTCCATCCGAGGCCTTTCGTTATCCAATCCCAGTGTTCGGAAGAAATGGCTGATATATCTGGCATAAATAACTCCATGGCTAGATAAAAGGCCTCGCGATGGAGGCCTTTGTCAATGGGTATAGGGGCCTTTTACGCCAGTTTGGCCTTTAGCAGCTCATTGACCTGGCCCGGATTGGCCTTGCCCTTGGAGGCCTTCATCACCTGGCCGACCAGGGCGTTGAAGGCCTTGTCCTTGCCGGCCTTGTACTGCTCGACATTGCCGGGGTTGGCGGCGATCACCTCGTCGATGATGGCTTCGAGCGCGCCCGTGTCGTTGGACTGCTTGAGGTCCTTGGCGTCGATGACGGCGTCGACGTCGGTGCCTTCGCCGCTCCAGAGCGCCTCGAACACCTGCTTGGCGCTGTTGTTGCTGATGACATTGCCGTGGATGCGGGCGATCAAGGTGCCCAGCTGCGCGGCGCTGACCTTGACCTGGTCCATGCCGATCTCTTCCATGTTCAGGCGGCGCGAGATCTCGCCCATCACCCAGTTGCTGGCCAGCTTGGGCTGGCTGCTGGCTTGAGCGGCGGCTTCAAAGTAGTCGGCCATCGCCTGGCTTTGGGTCAGGGTGGTGGCGTCGTACTCGGGCAGGCCGTAGTCGGCCACAAAGCGGTCGGCGCGCTGGCGCGGCAGCTCGGGCATCTCGGCCTTGACGGCCTGCACCCAGCTGTCGGCGACCACCAGCGGCGGCAGGTCCGGATCGGGGAAATAGCGGTAATCGGCCGCGTCTTCCTTGGTGCGCATCGCGCGGGTCTCGCCGGTATCGGGGTTGAACAGCACGGTGGCCTGCTGGATCGCGCGGCCGTCTTCGATCTCTTCGATCTGCCAGCGGATTTCGTAATCGATGGCGATCTGCATGTTCTTGAACGAGTTCAGGTTCTTGATCTCGCGGCGGGTGCCCAGCGGCTGGCCCGGCTTGCGCACGGACACGTTGGCATCGCAGCGGAACGAGCCTTCTTGCATATTGCCGTCGCAGATGCCGATCCAGGTAACGATCTTGTGCAGTTCCTTGGCATAGGCCACGGCCTCGGCGGTGCTGCCCATGTCGGGCTCGGTGACGATCTCCAACAGCGGCGTGCCGGCGCGGTTCAGGTCAATGCCCGATTGGCCGATGAACTCGTCGTGCACCGATTTGCCCGCGTCTTCTTCGAGGTGGGCGCGCACCAGGCGCACGGTCTTTTTCTGGTCGCCGACAAAGAAGCTCACCTCACCGCCTTGCACCACCGGGATCTCGAACTGCGAGATCTGGTAGCCCTTGGGCAGGTCGGGGTAGAAGTAGTTCTTGCGCGCAAAGATGCTGACGGGCGCAATCGTGCTGCCCAGCGCCAGGCCAAGCTTGATGGCGCATTCGACGGCCTTCTTGTTCATCACCGGCAGGGTGCCGGGCAGGGCCAGGTCCACGGCGCAGGCCTGGGTGTTGGGCTCGGCGCCAAAGGCGGTGCTGGCGCGGCTGAAGATCTTGCTGTTGGCGGCCAGCTGGGTGTGGGTTTCAAAGCCAATCACCACTTCGTAGCCGTTGATGAGCTTGATGCTTGTTTCGGTCATGTTCTGTGTTCCTCCCTGCGTTACTTCGCGATGCCGGTGGGCTGGCGCAGGTGGTGGTCGGTGGCTTGCTGCAGCTGGTGGGCGGCGTTCAGGAGCTTGGCTTCGGCAAAGTAGTTGCCGATCAGCTGCAGGCCCACGGGCATGCCGCCTTCGCCAAAGCCGGCGGGCACGGACAGGCCAGGCAGGCCGGCCAGCGACGCGGGCAAGGTGTAGATGTCGGCCAGGTAGTTGGCGAGCGGGTCGCTCTTGCCACCCAGCGCCCAGGCCACGGTGGGCGCGGCAGGGCCGGCGATCAGGTCGCAGTCCTGGAAGGCGGCCTGGAAGTCGTCGGCAATCATGCGGCGGATCTTTTGCGCCTGCAGGTAGTAGGCGTCGTAGTAGCCGTGCGAGAGCACATAGGCGCCGGTCATGATGCGGCGCTTGACCTCGTCGCCAAAGCCTTCGGCGCGGGTCTTCTTGTACATGTCCACCAGGTCGCTGTAGTCCTTGGCGCGGTGGCCAAACTTCACGCCGTCAAAGCGCGAGAGGTTGGACGAGGCCTCGGCCGGGGCGATGATGTAGTAGACGGGGATGGACAGCTCGGTGCGCGGCAGGCTGATCGGCACCAGCTTGGCGCCCAGCTTTTCGTACTCCTTCAACGCCGCATCGACGGCGGCGCGCACATCGCTGCTCAGGCCATCGCCAAAGAACTCGGCGGGCACGCCAATGCGCAGGCCGGCCAGCGAGTCGTTCAGGTGCAGCGTGAAGTCCTCGGCCGGGTGGTCGAGGCTGGTGGAGTCGCGGTCCAGGTCGGGGCCGCACATTTCGCTCAGCAGCAGCGCGCAGTCTTCGGCGGTGCGCGCCATCGGGCCGGCCTGGTCCAGGCTGGAGGCGAAGGCGATCATGCCGTAGCGGCTGGCGCGCCCATAGGTGGGCTTGATGCCGGTGATGCCGCAGAACGACGCGGGCTGGCGGATCGAGCCGCCGGTATCGCTGCCGGTGGCTGCGGGCGCCAGGCGCGCGGCCACGGCCGCTGCCGAGCCGCCGGAGGAACCGCCGGGCACGCGGCTGGTGTCCCAGGGGTTGCGCACCGGGCTGATGGCGCTGTTCTCGTTGGCCGAGCCCATCGCGAACTCGTCCATGTTCAGCTTGCCCAGCGTGACGGCGCCAGCAGCTGCCAGCTTGCTCACCATGGTGGCGTCAAACGGCGACTGGTAGCCGGCCAGCATCTTGCTGCCTGCGGTGGTCGGGAAGTCCTGCGTGACGAACAGGTCCTTGTGGCCCATCGGCACACCAGCGAGCTTGCCGGCCGTGCCCGCTGCAATGGCGGCATCGGCGGCGCGGGCCTGGGCCAGCGTCACTTCTTCGTTGATGTGGATGTAGGCACCCAGATCCTGGTGGGCCTGGGCGCGGGTCAGGAAATGTTGCGCGGCCTCGACGGAGGACACTTCGCGGCTTTTGAGCTTGGCGGCCAATTGGGCCACGCTCAAGTCATGCAATTCGGTAGGGATGCTCATGCAAATCTCGCGATCTTGGCGATCTCGGTGAATGGGAAAGGGCGCTGCGCGCCGGTCTCAGGGGCGTGGTGCTGCGTGCTGCTGCCACCACGGCCGGGGGCCGGTTGTTGCCAGGGCCCGCCAGGCCTGAAGATGCTGTGAATTACTCAATCACCTTGGGCACCAGGAAATAGCCTTTTTCCACGGCAGGGGCACTGCGCTGGTTGGCCTCCCGGTTATTGGGTTCGCTGATGACGTCATCGCGCAGGCGCAGGCTGATTTCCTGGATCGCGGCCACGGGGTGTGACAGGGGCATGACACCGGAGGTATCCACAGCCTGCATCTTCTCCACAATGCCGAAAAAGTTATTCATCTGCGAGAGCATGCGCTCACTCTCGGAGCCGGATAATTCGAGCCGCGCCAGGTTGGCGATGCGGGCAATGTCATCTTTTGTCAGGGCCATAGATAGTCGTATGTAAACCAGTCGTAAAAAAACGGGGCCGGAAAGCGTTGCCCTGTAAGTTATTCACAGGGGATGGGGTATTATCCCGTCTTTGACGCAATAAGGCGGCAACGTCGGTCATTGCGCATCAAAAACCCTTCTGTCATCTCACCACACACCAATGAAGGGCGATGGAGCGCCGAAGTGCGACCCATGCCCTAGAGGAAACTTGCATGTTCGGAGCGTTCCGTCGCTACTTTTCCACCGACCTGGCCATCGACCTGGGCACGGCCAACACCTTGATTTTTGCACGCGACAAAGGGATTGTGCTCGATGAGCCCTCCGTGGTTGCGATTCGCCATGAAGGTGGCACCCATGGCCGCAAGGTCATCCAGGCCGTAGGCCGCGAAGCCAAGGCCATGCTGGGCAAGGTGCCCGGCAATATCGAAGCCATCCGCCCGATGAAGGACGGTGTGATCGCCGACTTCCTGATCACCGAGCAGATGATCAAGCAGTTCATCAAGATGGTGCACCCCCGCACCTTGCTCTCGCCCAGCCCCCGCATCATCATCTGCGTGCCCTGCGGCTCGACCCAGGTCGAGCGCCGCGCGATCAAGGATGCCGCGCTCAAGGCTGGCGCCACCCAGGTGGAGCTGATCGAAGAGCCGATGGCTGCCGGTATCGGCGCGGGCCTGCCGGTGTCCGAGGCCTCGGGCTCGATGGTGGTCGACATTGGTGGCGGTACCACCGAGGTGGGCGTGATCTCGCTGGGCGGCATGGTCTACAAGGGCAGTGTGCGCGTGGGCGGTGACAAGTTCGACGAATCCATCATCAACTACATCCGCCGCAACTACGGCATGATGATCGGCGAACCCACGGCCGAGCTGATCAAGAAGAGCATTGGTTCGGCGTTCCCAGGCTCCGAAGTCAAGGAAATCGAAGTCAAGGGCCGCAACCTCTCCGAAGGCGTGCCACGCAGCTTCACCATCAGCTCCAACGAGGTGCTGGAAGCCCTGACCGAGCCGCTCAACCAGATCGTCTCTGCCGTGAAGAACGCGCTGGAGCAAACCCCGCCCGAGCTGGGTGCCGACATCGCCGACCGCGGCATGATGCTGACCGGTGGCGGCGCCTTGCTGCGCGACCTGGACCGCCTGCTGGCCGAAGAAACCGGCTTGCCGGTGCTGGTTGCCGAGGAGCCACTGACCTGCGTGGTGCGCGGCTGCGGTATCGCCCTCGATACGCTCGACCGCAAGGGCGTGACCATCTTCACCAGCGAATAACCCGGGCGCCCTCCGCGCGGATACGCAATAATGGCGAGCGTCAGCGACTATGCAACCCATAGCCCGCTGCCGGCCCGCCATTGCGCTTTGCGGCCCGCTTGCCCCTGGCGGTGTGCACAAGGTCTGGCTGATGGGCCCGCCGCCGCCATGCGCCCGCTTCTGCTTTTTCGCTTTTCTCTGATGTCCCTGCTCCTGTCCCCTGTCCACCGTGCTGACCGCCGAGCGGCGGGGCGGCACGCGCCCGGACCAGGCGCAGGGCGCAGGGCCCGGTTCTGCTGAGGCCACCGCATGGCACGCAACGTCTTCTCCGGCGGTATACCGACCTTCCGACCCCAGGGGCCCAGCGCCAATGTGCGCCTGGCGCTGTGCGTGGCGCTGGCCGTGTTCCTGATGGTGGCCGACGTTCGCTTCAAGCTCACCGAGCCGCTGCGCAAGGCCGTCGCCACGGTGCTGTTCCCGATGCAATGGGTGATGCTGCAGCCGGTGCTGCTGGCCCAGGGCGGCGCCAGGTATTTTGAAGACCTGCACACCGCGCAGGCAGCGGCCGTGGTGGCCGAGAAAAACGCCATCGCACTGACGCACCGCGCCAACCTGGTCGAGACCCTGGACCATGAGAACCAGCGCCTGCGCCAGCTGCTCAACCTGGTGCCCCGCCTCAAGACCGAGGGGCGCGCTGCCCAGGTGGTGTACGAGACGGCCGATGCCTTCAACCGCCGCGTCGTGATCGACAAGGGCGAGGTCGCCGGCATTGCACGCGGCTCGCCGGTGATGGACGAGCTGGGCGTGCTCGGCCAGGTGACCCGGGTGTTTCCGATGTCGGCCGAGGTGACCTTGCTGACCGACCGCGAGCAGGCCATCCCCGTGCTCAACCCGCGCACGGGTGCCCGGGCCGTGGCCTATGGCGACCCGACCAATGCCTACGGCGGCGGCATGGAGCTGCGCTTCATGCCCAGCAATGCCGATATCCAGGAAGGCGATCTGCTGACCACCAGCGGTGTGGACGGCGTCTATGCGCCGGGCCTGCCGGTGGCGCGCATCGTCAAGATCGAGCGCCGTGCCGATTCGCCGTTCTCGCGCGTTTACTGCGAGCCGCTGGCGCAGATGTTCGGCACACAGTTTGTGATGGTCATCAACCCGCTGCCCGAAGACGCGCTGCCCCCGCGCCCGCCGGTGGAGACCAAGACCCAGGAAGGCCCGGCATCGACCCCCCGCAAGGGCAAGCGCGGATGATGCCCGCTACGATGAACCAACCCCCAGGAGTGCAGCCATGATCATGCCGCGTGGGCAGCCCTTGCTGCTGCCTGTCCCCCCGGGCTTTATTGCGCTGACCCTGGTGCTGGCGCTGATGATCAACATGCTGCCGCTGGGCCGCGCGCTGTGGCTGCCCGATGTGCTGCTGCTGGTGCTGGTCTACTGGGGCGTGCACGAGCCCGGCAAGATCGGCATGGGCTGGGCCTTTGTGCTGGGCCTGTGCATGGATGTGCACCAGTCGTCCCTGCTGGGCCTGCATGCGCTGGTGTATTCGGCCGTGCTGTATGGCGTGGCGCTGCTGCGCCAGCGCATCACCTGGCTGAGCGTGATGGCCCAGGCGGTGCAGGTGATGCCGCTGTTCCTCGCCTCCGATGTGGTGTTGATGCTGCTGCGCATGTTGCTGCGCGGCAGTTTTCCGGGCTGGGGCTTTTTGACGCCCGGGCTGTGGTGCGTGGTGCTGTGGCCGCTGGTGAGCTGGCTGCTGCAGCTGCCCCAGCGCCAGCCGCCCGACGATGATGAGAACCGCCCTTTGTAAGCGGGGGCCTGTGCGCAGACCATGACCGAGATCCAGAATTCAGACCGCGCCTTCAGCCGCTTTCGGCTGCGGGTGGTCGTCATCGGTCTGGTGGTGGTGCTGTGCTTTGGCATTCTGCTCTCGCGCCTGTATGTGCTGCAGGTCGAGCGCCATGATGACCTGCTGGCGCAGGCCGAGAGCAACCGCACGGCGGTGGTGCCCATCGTGCCCAACCGGGGCCAGATCTATGACCGCAATGGCGTGCTGCTGGCCACCAACTACTCGGCCTACACGCTGGAGATCACGCCCTACAAGGTGGGCGATGTCGAAGAGACCATCGATGCACTGTCCCAGCTGATCGAGATCACGCCGCGTGACCGGCGCCGCTTCAAGCGCCTGCGCGAGGATTCGCGCAACTTCGACTCGCTGCCGATCCGCTCGCGCCTGACCGACCAGGAAGTGGCCAAGTTTGCCGCCCAGCGCTACCGCTTTCCCGGTGTGGATGTGAAGGCGCGGCTGTTTCGCTCCTACCCGATGGGCGAGACCGGTGCCCACCTGATCGGCTATATCGGCCGCATCAACCAGCGCGAGAAGGAGCGCATCGACGACTCCGACGAAGCGGCCAACTACCGGGGCACCGAGTACATCGGCAAGACCGGTGTCGAAGCCAGCTACGAAAAAGAGCTGCATGGCCACACCGGTGTGGAGCGCATGGAGACCTCGGCCGGCGGCCATGCGGTGCGCAAGCTCGACAGCTCCCCGGCCACTCCCGGCGAGAGCGTCGTGCTGTCGGTGGACATCAAGCTGCAGAAGATGGTCGAGGATCTGTATGGCGAGCGCCGGGGCGTGGCCGTGGCGATCGACCCGCGCAGCGGCGAGCTGCTGGCCATGGTCAGCAAGCCCACCTACGACCCCAATATCTTTGTCGAAGGCATTGACCAGGAAAGCTGGAAGGCGCTCAACGAATCCATCGACCGGCCGCTGCTCAACCGCGCGATGCGCGGCACCTACCCCACCGGCTCCACCTACAAGCCCTTCATGGGCCTGGCAGGGCTGGAGACGGGCAAGCGCACGCCCTCGACCATCATCCAGGACGGCGGCAGCTGGACCTTTGGCGGCCACACCTTCCGCTCCGGCCATGCGCTGGGCCCGGTCGATCTGAACCGCGCGATCCAGCATTCGAGCAATGTGTATTTCTACACGCTGGCCAATGAGATGGGGGTCGACGCGATCCATGATTTCATGAAGCCGCTGGGCTTTGGCCAGATCACCGGCATCGACCTGCCCGGTGAGGTGCGCGGCGTGCTGCCCAGCACCACCTGGAAGCGCGACACCTACAAGCGCCCCGAGCAAAAGCGCTGGTATGCGGGCGAGACCATTTCGCTGGGCATTGGCCAGGGCTACAACAACTTCACCATCCTGCAGCTGACCCATGCGCTGGCGACGATCCTGGACAACGGCAACAGCCGGGTGCCGCATGTGGGCCGCTCGCTGATTGACCCGGTCACCGGCGAGCGCCGCCCCATCGAGCAGCCCCCGCCCGTGAACCTGGGCTACAAGCAAAGCAATATCGAGGCCGTCAAGCGTGGCATGGTGTCGGTGGTGACGGGCGGCACCGGGCGCGGCTCCTTTGGCACGGCCCGCTACACGGCGGGCGGCAAGACCGGCACGGCCCAGGCCATCAGCATCGGCCAAAAGGAAAAGTACAACGCCGCGCGCCTGGCCGAGCGCCAGCGCGACCATGCGCTGTACATCGCCTTTGCACCGGCCGAAGACCCCAAGATCGCTGTCGGCGTGATTGTCGAGAATGCCGGTTTTGGTGCCGGCTCGGCCGCGCCCATTGCACGACGCATCATCGATTACTGGTTGATGGGCGAGTACCCGAGCGAGGCCGACATGGCTGCGATGCAGCGCGGCGACGGCCGCGCGCCGATGGGCACGCCGCGCAGGGTCGAAGATATCCAGCTCAAGCCGGCCGCCGAGCCTGGGCAATAACGAGGGCGGCCTTCGCGCTGAGTGCCGGGTTCTAGCGCAAGAACGCGTCGTAGCCGGTCTTGAGGATCAGCGCCGCCACGACGACGATGAACATGCCGCGCACAAAGCCCGAGCCTTTTTTCAAGGCCATCCAGGTGCCCAGCATGCTGCCCAGGATGTTGGCTGCGGCCAGCGGAATGGCAAAGTGCCACCAGACATGGCCCTTGGCGGTGAACAGGATCAGCGCCGCGATATTGGTGGCGATGTTGAGGATCTTGGCGCTCGCCGAGGCATTCAGGAAGTCGTAGCCCAGCCAGCGCACCATCAGGAAGACGAAGAAGCTGCCGGTGCCCGGGCCAAAGAAGCCGTCGTAGAAGCCGATGGTGGCCCCAATGGCCGAGGCCACCCAGGCTTCGGTGCGGCCGCTGTAGCGCGGCGCATGGGTCTGGCCCAGCTGCTTTTTGTACAAGGTGTAGGCCAGCACGGCGACCAGGATGACCGGCAAGGCCTTGCGCAGCATGCTGGGGTCGACCACGGTCACCGCCCAGGCCCCCAGCAGCGAGGCGACAAAACCCGCGCCTGCGGCCGGTGCAATGGCGGCCCAGCGCATGTCCACGCGCTTGGCGTACTGGCGCGCCGAGATCAAGGTGCCCCAGACGCCTGCACTCTTGTTGGTGCCCAGCAAGGTGGCCGGCGGCGCAGAGGGGAAAGCGCCAAACAGTGCGGGCACCAAAATGAGGCCGCCACCACCGACGACCGCATCCACAAAGCCCGCGAACATCGACGCGAAGGTAACGAAGATCCATTCCATGGGGCGAGATTGTCGCACCGCCGCGTGGGGTGCAGCACCGTACCAGGGCCGCTACATGCAGCGCTGTCAGCGGAACAGAAGGGGGCGGTGCTGCCAGGCCGTGATGGGCTGGCCGGTGGGTGGGGAGGCGGGCGGGGGCGAATGCGGCGCCAGAAAAACAAAAGCGCCCGAAGGCGCTTTGAAGGAGCATCTCATTTTTATTGATGCTTTTTATAAATGTTCGAATTGTAGAGATGTCTCCTCGGTCCTCTCGCAGAGCACTGTTTCAGTGCCTCGAGTGCCTCTACTATAGGTCATCGCACCTGCATGGTGCATTGGGATTTACCCCAAAGGTAACTGATTTGGTGCAGATTGCAGGATGCAACCGATTTCTGCCCCTTTCCTGCGCCCAGCCGCCCCATAACGGCAAAAAATGAGACAAAACTGCCGTTTCAGGGCGTGCTGGGCGGTCGATTGCCCTTGAAGAGGGCAGGGTCAGCGCAGCGGGCGCTGTAACCGCGCTGAAACTCTGCGGCGCACCATCATGGCCCATGGCTGGCGCGTATCCACTCCGAGGCCCGCTCGGCGAGCATCAGGGTGGGCGAATTGGTGTTGCCGCTGGTGATCGTGGGCATGGCGCCGGCATCGACCACGCGCAAACCGCGCACGCCGCGCACGCGCAGCTCGCTGTCGAGCACGGCCATCGGGTCGTGGTCGGCGCCCATCTTGGTGGTGCCCACCGGGTGGAAGATGGTGGTGGCGATATCGCCGGCCAGGCGCGCCAGGTCCTCATCGCTTTGGTACTGCGCGCCGGGCTTCCACTCCACCGGCTGGTACTTGGCCAGCGCCGGCTGGGCGGCGATGCGGCGGGTCACGCGCAGGCTGTCGGCTGCCACCTGGCGGTCCTCGGCGGTGGACAGGTAGTTGGGCGCAATCGCGGGGGCAGTGCGGAAATCCGCGCTCTTGATCTGCACCGTGCCACGGCTCGTGGGGTTGAGGTTGCAGACGCTGGCGGTGAAGGCCGGAAAGCTGTGCAGCGGCTGGCCAAAGGCGTCGAGCGACAGCGGCTGCACGTGGTACTGGATATTGGGGTGGGGCTGGTTGGCGCTGCTGCGGGTGAAGGCGCCCAGTTGCGAGGGCGCCATGCTCATCGGGCCGCTGCGCTTGAGCAGGTATTCCAGTCCGATCTGGGCCTTGCCCCAGAGGTTGCTGGCCAACACGTTCAAGGTGGGCGCGCCATCGATCTTGAAGACCGAGCGGATCTGCAGATGGTCCTGCAGATTGGCGCCGACGCCGGGCAGGTCATGCTGCACGGCAATGCCATGCTGCTGCAGCAAGTCACCAGGCCCAATGCCTGAGAGCTGCAGAATCTGCGGCGAGTTGATGGCGCCCGCGCTCAGCACCACTTCCTTGTCGGCCTTGACGATGGTCATCTCGGTGCCGGTCCAGACCTCCACCCCGGTGCAGGCGAGCTGGCCGTCGGCCTGGCGCTCGAGCACCAGGCGCGAGACTTGGGCATTGGTCCACATCTCGAAGTTGGAACGCCCATAGCAGGTGGGGCGCAAAAAGGCCTTGGCGGTGTTCCAGCGCCAGCCGTTTTTCTGGTTGACCTCGAAATAGCCCACCCCTTCGTTGCTGCCCCGGTTGAAGTCATCGGTGGCGGGGATGCCCGCTTGCTGGGCGGCTTGCGCAAAGGCGTCCAGAATGTCCCAGCGCAGGCGCTGCTTCTCGACGCGCCACTCGCCGGTGCTGCCGGTGCGGCGGTTGCCATGCCACTGCGCAAAGCTGGGACTGGTCTCGCCTTCCTGGTCCAGGCGCCAGTGGTCTTCATGGCGCTTGAAGTAGTTGACCGTGTCGTTCCAGCGCCAGCGGGCGTCGCCGGTCAGCTCGGCCCAGTGGTCGTAGTCGCGCGACTGGCCGCGCATATAGATCATGCCGTTGATGCTGGAGCAGCCGCCCAAGGTCTTGCCGCGCGGGTAGAGCAGGCTGCGGCCGTTGAGCCCGGCATCGGGCTCGGTCTTGTACAGCCAGTCGGTGCGCGGGTTGCCGATACAGTACAGGTAGCCCACGGGGATGTGGATCCAGTGGTAGTCATCGCGCCGGCCCGCCTCGATCAGCAGCACCCGGTTATGGGTCTTGGCGCTGAGGCGGTTGCACAGCAGTGCGCCCGCCGTGCCTCCCCCGATGACGATGTAGTCGAAACTTGTGTTGTCTCCAGATTGCATGTGCGGTCTTTTTCTCATTGGGAGTATGGGGCTCCCTCGGTCCATCGAATCGGCAAGTTTGTGAGCAGTATGCCGGGCTTGCCAAGCGGGAAAACCAATGCCCTGTCACCCATCGCGCCTACTGCCTGCCCGTGGCCGCCCAGCGTGGTGTAGATGCCGCACAAGCGCGGCTCGGCGATGCCTTCCTACAGCGGCACGCGCTGTGATCGCCAGCCCGCTGGGTGCGCCTGGGTGACAGACCGGCTATAGTGCGAATGGCGTGCGCGCAGGGCGACACGCTTTGTTTTTGGACCCATGGACGATACAGCCCCTCATCTACAGCAACTTCAGGACGGCACGCAGCGCTGGGCGCAGCTGCGTGGGCGCTGGGGTGCGGCAGAGCTGGGCCAGCGCCCGCTGTGGCGTGAGCTGCGCCGCCAGCTCGATGGCGCCGCGCCCAGCGCCCAGCAGGGCTGGGACCTGAGCGAGGTGCAGTGGCTCGACCATGTGGGCGCGCAGCTCCTGTGGGACCACTGGGGCCAGCAGTGGCCCGCGCAGCTGCGCACCACCGAGCTGCAGCGCCAGATGCTCGAACGGGTCGCGTCGCTGACGATGGGCTGCCCGCCCGAGACCAAGGTCAACTGGTGGGGCTGGCTGATCCAGCTGGGCCTGGTGCTGCTGGGCTTCATGGCCCATGTGCGCAGCATGGTCGAGATGGTGGGGCAGCTGCTGCTCGATGTGCTGCGCCTCATCAAGAACCCGCTGCGTGGCCCCTGGCGCGATGTATCGGGCCATCTGTATGCGATGGGTGCCACCGCGCTGCCGATCACGGCCCTGGTGGGCTTCTTGATTGGCGTGGTGCTTGCCTACCTGATGTCGCTGCAGCTGCGCCAGTTCGGTGCCGATGCCTTTATCGTCAATATTCTGGGCATCTCGCTGGTGCGCGAGCTGGGGCCCTTGCTGGGCGCCATCCTGGTAGCCGGCCGTACCGGCTCGGCCATTACCGCGCAGATCGGCGTGATGCGCGTCAACGAAGAACTCGATGCGATGCAGGTCATGGGCATTGCGCAGGGCTACCGCCTGGTGATGCCGCGCGCGCTGGCGCTGGCGCTGGCGATGCCGCTGGTGTCGATGTGGACCACGGTCTGCGCGCTGGTCGGCGGCATGATGGCCGCCGATGCCGCCATGGGCGTATCGCCCGCCTATTTTCTGCAGGCCATGCCCGGCGCGGTCGATATCGCCAACCTCTACCTGGCGCTGGCCAAGTCGGTCACCTTTGGGGTGGCGATCGCGCTGATTGCCTGCCACTGGGGGCTGGAGGTCGAGCCCAACACCCAGAGCCTGGGCCGGGGCACGACCTCGTCGGTGGTGATCTCGATCACCGCGGTGATCGTGCTCGATGCGATCTTTGCGATCGCGTTCCGCAAGGTGGGGTTCTAGCGATGAGCCATCCCATCTCCCAACCCCCCAGCGCGCCGACCAGCGATGAGAAAGTGGTCGAGATCCGCAAGCTCTGGACCGTGTTCGGCCAGGGCGACCGGGCCTTTGCGATCCACCAGGACCTGGACATGTCCGTCTACCGGGGCGAGATCCTGACCCTGGTGGGCGGCTCGGGCACCGGCAAATCGGTGCTGCTGCGCCAGATGCTGGGGCTGCTGCACCCGGCCAAGGGCGAGGTGCTGGTGATGGGCCAGCCCGTCAAGGAGCTGAGCCTGCGCGGCGCGGCCTCGCGCATCGGCATGCTGTTCCAGCAAGGCGCGCTGTTCTCGGCCTTCAATGTGCTCGAGAACATCGCGTTCCCGCTCAGCGAGCAGGGCACGCTGCCCAAATCCGTGGTGCATGATGCGGCCATGGTCAAGCTGCAGATGGTGGGCCTCAAGCCCGAGCATGCCACCCGCATGCCCTCTGACCTGTCGGGCGGCATGATCAAGCGCGTGGCGCTGGCCCGGTCGCTGATCATGGACCCGCCCCTCTTGCTGCTCGACGAGCCCACGGCCGGGCTCGACCCCAACAGCTCGGACGAGTTCTGCGCGCTTCTCAAGGACCTGCATGCCGAGCTGGGGCTGACCGTGGTCATGGTCACCCACGACCTCGATACCTTGTTTGCTCTGTCCACCCGCGTGGCGGTGCTGGCCGAGAAAAAGGTGATTGTCTCGGGCACACCGGCCGATGTGGTGCAGTTCAAGCACCCCTTTATTGAACATTTCTTCCTGGGTGAGCGTGGACGCCGTGCAATGGCTCCAGTGGCGCTTGGTGGGGTGAAGGAATAGCTATGGAAAACAAATCACACGCACTGGCGGCTGGATTGTTTGTGGTCTTGCTCACGGCGCTGGTCATCTTCCTGAGCCTGTGGATGGGCCGGGACAACACGAACTACATCCGCTATGAACTGTCCACCCGCGAGACCGTCAGCGGCCTGCAGCCGCAGGCGGCGGTGCGCTACAAGGGCGTGGCCGTGGGCCGCGTGACCAAGATCGAGTTCGACCCGGCCCGCGACGGCACGGTGCTGATCATCATTGCGGTCAACGCGGAAGCGCCCATCACGCAAACCACCTACGCGATGCTGGGCTACCAGGGTGTCACGGGCCTCGCCCATATCCAGCTCGATGACGACAACACCGAGACCACGCCGCTGCCCCCCGGCCCCGACGGCATTCCGCGCCTGCGCGTCAAGCCCTCACCGTTTGGCCAGATTGCCGAGCAGGGGCCCATCATCTTGCAGCAGGTGGAAGACGCGACGCGCAAGGTCAACGACCTGCTCAGCGAGGACAACCAGCAGGTGCTGGTGGACAGCATGAAGAGCCTGGGCCAGGCAGCGCAGAGCATGGAGCAGCTGAGCAAGCGCCTGATGGTGACGGTCGATACCAAGCTCGACCCGGCCCTCGCCAGCCTTCCTGCCATCGCGCAGGATACGCGCAAGACACTGGCGGGTATCCAGAAGACCTCCAATGACGTGAGCACGGCAGTGGGCAGCCTGGCGGCCAAGGGCGGCGTGGTCGACCAGATGGGCCAGGCGGTCGAGAAGGTGAGCGATGCGGCCGACAACTTCAACCGCAGCACCTTGCCGGCGATGGGCCGCACCATGCATGACGTGGGCTCGGCCGCACGCCGCATGGGCGATACGGCCGATGCGTTCAAGAACAACCCGCAGTCTCTGATTTATGGCAGCTCCAATGCGCTGCCGGGCCCTGGCGAGCCAGGTTTTGTAGCCCCTGCCGCCGCAGGCAGCGGCCGATAGGATGGATGCCATGATTTCTACTTCCCTGCGTGCGCCCTGGGTCCGCCGCCTGCAAGGCGCGGGCCGCGCAGCCCTGGTGGCTGCGTCGGTGGCGGTGCTGGCCGCTTGCTCGGCCCTGCCGCAAAAGCCCCAACCCGTCGCCCGTTATGACTTTGGCCCGGCGGCCGCGCCGGTCTCGCCCAGCGCGGCGGCCGCCGGTGCCGAGCCGCTGGTGCTGGCCAATGTGCGCGCCGCTGGCGTGCCCGATGCCAGCGCTGCCATCTACTACCGCCTGGCCTATGCCGATGTGCGCGAGCTGCGGCCCTATACCCAGGCCAGCTGGGTGCTGCCGGCGATGCAGCTGATCCAGCAGCGCATGCGCGATGTGCTCAGCGGCCAGCGTGCCGTGGTGCTCGATGACGATGGCGCCACCCAGCTGCTGCGCAAGACAGGCTACCCGGCGATGCTGCGCCTCGAGGTGGTGGATTTCAGCCAGGTCTTCGATTCGGCCCAGTCCAGCCAGGGCGTGCTGCGCATCCGCGCGACGCTGAGCGAAATCACTCCCAAGGGTGAGCGTTGGCTGGCCCAGCAGGTGTTCCAGGCCCAGCAGCCCGCCGCCAGCCCCGACGCGGCCGGTGCCGCCGCCGCACTGGCATCGGCCACCGACCAGGTGGCCCAGCAGCTCGATACCTGGCTGCGCCAACAGAAGCGCTGATGCCCGGGGGATGGAGGCGCTCGCTGTGGCGCGGGTCGGCCGCCTGGGTGCTGGGCGCCATGGCGGTGGTGCCGCTGCTGGCCGCCGAGATGGACGACGATGCCTACCGCGAGGCCGTAGCCCAGCTGGACGCACGCGCTGAAAAAGCCCTGGCCCATTGCAAGCGCCTGGCCGCTGGATCAGCTGCGCAGCGCCGCTGCACGGTCGAAGCCGACAGCCAGCACGCGGTGGACGCTGCCCAACTGCAGGCGCAGCGCCACCCCAGCGGCAACAACCGCTTCAAGGCCCTGGCCGCCCAGGTAGACCGGCGCCACGCGCTGGCGGTCGAGGACTGCAAGACCCGCCATGCCGGCAACGACAAGGACAGCAAGAGCGCGCAGCAGGACTGCCTGCGCGAGGCCAAGCAAAAGCGCGCAGCCGGCATCCAGGATGCGCACCAGCAGGCGGCCAGCGAGGTGTCCATCTTCACGCCGCCCAAGAGCGAGGCCGAGCGCCAGCGCGAAGCCGATCTGGACACCGCCATCCGCAAGTGCGACAGCCTGCTGGGCGATGCCAATGTGCAGTGCGTGCGCGGCCTGTCGCCGGAAGCTCGCTTGCGCGCCATCAGCCGGGGCAGCGGCGCATCGCCTACCAAGTAGGCCCTCATTTTTAAGAAAGCAACAAGGCAGCCCTCGGGCTGCCTTGTTGCTTGGGGTGCTGAAGAGACGTTTAGAACCGCTGCTGCGCCAGCAACAGCGAGCAGCGCAGCCGCAGCCACATCAGGCGCCGGGCATTGGCCTGCAGCGGCAGCTGGCTGCCACGCTCCAGCCACTGGTCACGGAGCGTGCGCAACTGGCTGCGGCTCATCTGGTGCTGGGCCTGGCACCATTGCTGGCGCTGCTGTTCCATGCGGGTGTCGGTGTTCATGCGCTCTCCTGGGTGCGTGGGGCAAAGGTCTTGGGGGCGGGGGTGGGAATTGGCTCGGGGGCGTCGCCTTTGCCAAAGGCATACCAGTCGACCTTGCGCGTGGCCACCATCACGATCGCCAGCACGGCAAACAGCGCGAGCGAGCCAACAGCCAGCGCGGTTTGTTCGAGCTGCAGCAGCACAAACAACAGGCCATACATCAGCGCAATCAGCGCTGCAAACGGCAGGCCGCGCCGCAGGCTGCCCAGGATGTGGCTGGCGTAGTAGCCCAGCAGCAGCACGCAGGCGCCCGCGCCGATGGCATAGGCCTGGCTGAAACCCACATGCTCGGACAGGCTGATCAGGAGTAGGAAGAAAATGCACAGCGCCGAGCCCACCAGCAGGTACTGCACCGGGTGTACGCGCAGCTTTTTGAGCACCTCGAACATGGCCACGGCGACAAAGGTCAGCACCACAAAGAGCAGGCCGTACTTGGTGGCGCGGTCGCTCAGGCTATAGGGGTTGACCGGGTCGATGAAGCTGGTGCCGAACTGCTCCAGGCACTGGCTTTCTTCGGTCGCGTAGGGATAGCTGGTGTCGGCCGTGCCCAGGCTGCACAGCGAGCGCTCCTGCACAAAGGCCTGGCGCGCCGATGAGGCCAGCGCCGGGATGCTCCAGCTGGCGTTGAAGCCCTGGTCGCTGATCTCGCGGCTGAGCGGCAGAAAGTTGCCACCAAACGAGGGATGGGGCCAGTCGGCCTGCATGCTGACCTGGTTGGTGCCGCCCAGTGGCACAAAGGCCAGGCGCTCGGTGCCCATCAGCTGCAGCAGCACGACCACTTCCATGGCGCTGCTGTCGTTGCCACTGGCGGCCGTCAGGGGCTTGGTCTGCAGGCCCCGGGTGTAGACGCCGTGGCCGGTGCCCGGCTCCAGTGGCAGCGGCTTGCCATCGACCTGCAAAGTCGCACTGCGGATGCCGCGCGGATCGCTGAGCGGCAGGACCAGGCGCGGCGCATCGCAGTGGCGCACGGCGCTGCCCTCGGGCTTGCCTTGCAGCTGGTTGCCGGGCGCAAAGCGGGCGACCAGCTTGTCGTGCATGAGGAAGGTGTTGACCTGGTAGAGGCCGCGCGCGCGCGGCTGCATCTCGGCCCGCGTCTGGTGGCTGATCTCATCGGGCAGCGCATAGCGCTGAAAGCTGACCAGGCGGGTCTCCACACGCCCCTCGCTGTCCTTGCCGCTGACTTCACGGCTGCAGCGCTGGGCCAGCACCGGACCAAACAGGGTCTGCGACCCTGCGGTGCTGTTGACCACGCTTTGTACCGCGCGGTCGCGGTTGTAGATGCGGTCGCGCACCACGTCGCTGATCATCATCAGCGCCACCAGCAAAAGCGCCATGGTGATGGCCAGGCTCAGGGCCTTTTGCACCAGTCTGTTTTTCATGCATTCCTCGTTGCTCTGTGTATCGGTGCGGCGAGTGTCGGCGGCCCCGGTGAGCCGAGCATGAAGTCTGTGAAGGCAGTGTGAAGTGCAGCGGCTTGCGGCTGAAGGGCTCAGTCCTGGGCCGAGAAATCAAGGCTGGCGCGCAGGCCGGGCTGGGTGTTGGCAAACTGCAGCCGGCCGCCATGGAGCAGCATGATGCGCTGCACGATGGACAGGCCCAGCCCGCTGCCGCTGCGCTCGCCGTTGGGGCGCGGTGTGGTGAAGAAGCGCTCGCCCAGGCGGGGCAGCAGGCTGGCCGGCACGCCCGGGCCGCTGTCCTGCACGCTCAGGCGCTGGGGCGCCAAGGTCAACACGATCTGGCTGTGCGCGGGCGAGAAATCCAGCGCATTGGCCAGCAGGTTGCTGATCGCCAGCGTGACCAGGGCCGCATCCCAGGCGCCCTGGCTGTCATCGCCTTGCAGCAGCAGCGGTATGCCTTTTTGCGCGGCGGTGGCCTGCAGCTGCGCGATGGCCTGCTCGGCGCAGGCGCGCAGGCTGGTGTGCTGGCTGGCCGTAGCGAGCGCGCTGCGCTGCTCCAGCTGGCTCAGCTGCATCAGCTGGTCGATCAGGTTTTGCAGGCGCAGGCTCTGGTCCACCACCTGCTGGGCAAACATCGCGCGGTCGGCGGCGGGTAGCTCGTCCTGCAGCAGCTCACCCGCGCCCCGGATGGCGGCGACCGGGCTCTTGAGCTCATGCGTGAGCGCGCGCACATAGCCTTCGATGTAGTCGCGCCCTTCCAGGCGCCGGCGCATCGAATCCATGGCCTGGGCCAGGTCACCCAGCTCACCGGGGACATCGGGCACCTCGGGTGTCTTGGGCGCGCGGGTGATGCGGCTGCCTTGGGCCTCCTGCAAGGTGGGGCCCTGCACCTGCTGGGCATAGCTGCGCAGCTTGCGCACCTGTACCACCAGCCACCAGGTGATGGCAAAGCCGACGGCCGCCGACAGCAGCAAAAACAGCACACCGCCGCGCAACATCTTGCTTTCGCTGCTGTCGATGATGCTTTGCACCGCATTGGCTGGCTTGGAGACGGTGAGCACGCCGACGATGGCGCCATCCCGCACGATGGGCGCGGAGACATACATGACGCTGGTGGCCTCGTCGGTGGCCACTTCGCGCGAGGTGCGGGCGCCGTATTCGCCGCGCAAGGTGAGCGCCACATTGCGCCAGCGCGCGTAGTCGGCCCCCACATCCTGGCCGGCGGAATCGAACAGCACCCGGCCCTGGGCATTGGTCACGGTCACGCGCAGGTCCAGCGCGGCCTTGCGTGTGTCCCAGATCCACACCCGCAGCGGCTGCTGGAAGGCGGCCTGCACCTGCTGGGCAAAGCGGCTGTTGCTGCTGTCGCTGCCCAGCTTTCCATCGGCCAGATCATCGCTGGCCTGCGCGGCCAGCAGGTAGGCGGTCTCGACCAGGGTGTCTTCGGTCACCTTGCGCACGCTGGGCTTGATCTCGGCCATGAACACGCGCAGCACAAAAAAGGCCGCCAGCCCGTTGATCAGGAAGAAGGCAAACAGCAGGCGGATCCCCAGACGCATGGCCGGTCCTCAGTCGCTGTCGCGCAGGCTGTAGCCCATGCCGCGGTGCGTGGTGATGAAGTCGCGGTCGGCCACCACGGTGCGCAGCTTGGCGCGCAGGGTCTTGATGTGGGTGTCCACCGTGCGGTCGGTGCTGTCGCTGTGCAGGCCCCAGACGGCATCGAGCAGATGGTTGCGGCTGAGGATGCGGCCCTGCGCGGCCAGCAGGCTGCTGAGCAGCTGGAATTCGCGCCGCGTCAGATCCAGCAGCACGCCTTGCAGGCGCACGCACTGGCCGGCCTCGTCGACCTGGAAGGCGGTGCTGGCGGCGGTGGCCGGGGCGCTGTTGGCATGGCTGGTTGCCGGCGCAAATTGCTGGGCACGGCGCAGCAGCGCGCGGGTACGGGCCACCAGCTCGCGCGGGCTGAAGGGCTTGCTCAGGTAGTCATCGGCGCCCAGCTCCAGGCCCAGCACGCGGTCCACTTCTTCGCCCCGGGCGCTGAGCACCAGGATGGGCGCGGGCGAACCGTTGGCGCGCAGCTGGCGGCACCAGTCCAGGCCATTGCCATCGGGCAGGCCCACATCCAGCAGCAGCGCATCAAAGCGGCCGCTGGCCCACTGTGCGCGGGCATCGGCCATCAGGAGGCTGTGGGTGCAGCGGATGCCATCGCGCTCCAGCGCATAGCAGACGGTGCGGGCAATGGCTGGATCGTCTTCCAGCAGCAGAACATGGGGAGCAGGGCGCATGGTGGGTTCCGTCAGAACGGGTGGCCTAGCGGCCGCCGCCGGCATCGATGAAGGAGCCGGTGCAGTAGCTGCTGTGCTCGGACATCAGCCAGTAGATGGCCTGGGCGATTTCGTCTGCGGTGCCGCCGCGCCCCAGCGGCACGCCGGCCGACAGCCGCTGCACGCGGTCGGGCTGGCCGCCGCTGGCGTGGATATCGGTCTCGATCAGGCCCGGGCGCACGCCGTTGACGCGGATGCCTTGCGCGGCCACCTCCTGGGCGAGGCCCAGGGTCATGGTGTCGATGGCGGCTTTGGACGCCGCATAGTCCACATACTGGTGGGCCGAGCCCAGGCAGGCAGCCCGGCTCGAGACATTGACGATGCTGCCGCCCGCGCCGCCTTCGGCGGTGCTCATGCGGCGTACCGCTTCGCGGGCGCAGAGAAAGCTGCCCAGCACATTGGTATCGAACATGCGGCGCCAGCGCGCCATGTCCATGTCCTGCAGGCGCTGGGCGCGGTCCACCACGCCGGCGTTGTTGACCAGCCCCGTGATGCGCCCCAGCTCGCTGTCCACGCGCGCAAACATCGCCAACACCTGGCCCTCATCGGCCACATCGGCCTGTACGGCGATGGCGCGGCGGCCCAGGGCCTGCACCGCCTGCACCACGGCCTGGGCCGCTGCTTCATTGCTGCTGTAGTTCACGGCCACATCCCAGCCATGCTGGGCGACCAGGACGGCAGTGGCGGCACCGATGCCACGGCTGGCACCGGTGATAAGGACGATTGAGGTCATGGCATGGAGGCTCACAAAAGAGGCCCTATCTTAGGCGAGCTTGCGCCGCATGCCCAGGCGGCATTCAAGGCGCGGGCAGCGCGGCCAGCCGGTCCAGCGCCTCGGCGTCCTGGTCGCTGACGGGCAGGTAGACCACCATGCGCATGCCGTTGCGCGGGGCCGACCACCAGTAGGTCTGGCGCAGGTGGAGGATGCCGACAACAGGGTGGTCAAAGGTCTTTTCGTTGTTCTCCGGGCTGCGCACCTGGTAGCGCTCCCAGGCGTTGCGGAAGACGGGCGACTGCGCCAGAAAGTAGTCCAGCCGCTGGGCAATCGCCGGGTCGCCACTTTGCTGGGTGTAGGCCGCACGGAACATGGCCACCATGCGCTCGATGGCCTGGGGCTCATGGCGCATCACGCGCTGCCACTGCGGGTTGAACAGGTTCATGTGCAGGCAGTTGCGCTCGAGCGCGGGCAGCTGCTGCAGCGATACGCCCATCAGCCGCTCATAGGCGGCATTGGCGTCGAGCAGGTCAAAGGCAGCGCTTTGCATCTGGGCGGGGTAGGGCAGCATCTTGTCGAGCAGCTGCCGGTGCAGGCAGCCCGGTGCGTCGAGCACGCTGGCGGCGGGCTGGTCGAGCTTGATGCCCGCCAGCACCAGCAGGTGGCGCAGTTCGTCGTCATTGCATTGCAGCGCGCGGGCGATGGCCTCCACCGCCTGGCGCGAGGGCTGGACCTCGCGGCCTTGTTCGAGCTTGGTGTACCAGGTCACGCCAATGCCGGCGAGCTGGGCGACCTCTTCGCGCCGCAGGCCCGGGGTGCGCACCCGGCCATGGCGCGCCAGGCCCATGGCCGCGGCCGACAGGCTCTCGCGCCGGGCACGCAGAAAGTGGCCCAGCTCCTGCGAGGGGACAGAGGCCGCAACGGCAGGCGGGGCATGGGTGGGAGTGGCTGCAAGCATGGTCATGGGCGGTTAGGGTAGCGGCAATGGTGCAGTGCAGTATAGGCCTTCCAAGCCTAGGCTACGCAGAATCTTGTACCAGTCTAAAAAACATAACACACTGGCGCCCTGTTTATTTTCAGGCGCAGACTCCCATGCGAAGAATCACTGCTGACAACGCCACTTTCGGCGTTTTTCTGGCCTTTTTGCTGATCCCCCTGTCGGGCATCGGCACCGATATCTACCTGCCCTCGATGCCCGCCATGGCCCAGAGCCTGGGCGGCACCGCGTCCCAGATCCAGCTGACCTTGACCTTGTTCATCGCCGGCTATGGCCTGGGCCAGCTGGTGGTGGGCGTGCTGCTGGACCGCTTTGGCCGCTGGCGGCCCACGATGGTGGCGCTGGCCCTGTTTGCGCTGTCGAGCGCGGCCATTGCCGTCAGCGACGACATCGTGGTCATCTGCGCGCTGCGCCTGCTGCAAGGCCTGCTGGGCGCGGTCGCCGTGGTCGGCAAGCGCACCTTTTTTGTCGATGTGTTCCGGGGCCCGGCGCTGCAGCGCTACCTCACCTGGATGACCGTGGTCTGGTCGCTGGGGCCCATCTGCGCGCCTTTTATTGGCGGCTTTGTGCAGACCCACTGGGGCTGGCGCGCCAATTTTGTGGTGCTGGCTGTGTTCTCGGTGATTGCGCTGGTGCTGGAGCTGCTGGGCGGCGGCGAAACCCTCGCCCAGCCCCAGCCCATCCGGCCGCGTGAAGTGGCCAGCCGGGCCTGGGAGATCATGCGCAACCGCGCCTTTGCGCGTGGCGTGCTCTGCGTCAGCGCTGCGTATGCGATGGTGATGGGCTGGAGCATGGCCTCGCCCTTTATCGTCGAGACCGTCTACCACCGCCCGCCCACGACGACAGGGTCGCTCGCGCTGCTGATGGGCCTGGCCTGGATGGGCGGCGGCCTGATCGCCCGCGCGGCAATGGCGCGCTCGCTGGCGGCCAAACACCAGGCCGCGCTGTTGGCGATGGCCGGTTTCATCGCACTGCTGGCGCTGACAACCTGGCTGCCCGCGTCCTGGCCATCGCTGGAAGTGATGGCGGCCGTCGCCTTTTGCATCCATGTGGCAGCAGGCCTGGTGTTCAATATCCACTTTGCCAATGTGCTGTCGATGTTCCCCAAACACGCTGCCTTGTCGGGCGGTATTGCCGGCGGTCTGGCCTTTTTGCTGACCTCGCTGCTCGCGTCCTTGGGCATCCACCTGGTGAACCCGCAGACCGGCTTGGGCCTGGCGGCGGTCTATGGCGGGCTGGCCTTGTTGCTGGTGGCCGCCTGGCTGACGATGCTGGCGCGTCCGGCACCGGCAGCGGCCTGCGCAACGCCATAATCGACCAGGCCCCCGCATCTCGCATCTGTCGAATCTGTTTAGCAAGGAGTGATCGCTATGGGACATTTTGTAGATCTGACCTCGGCCGACGGCCTGGTGTTTCCCGCCTACATCGCCGAGCCTGAAGGCAAAGCGCGCGGCGCCATCGTGGTGGTGCAGGAGATCTTTGGCGTCAATTCGCACATCCGCTCGGTGGCGGACCGCATTGCCCAAAGCGGCTATGTAGCGATTGCGCCCGCCACGTTTGCCCGCGTCAAGCCCGGTGTGGACCTGGGCTACAGCGAGGCCGACATGCAAGCCGGTGTGGCCCTGAAGGCCGCTGCCGAAGCGCCCACCGTGGCCCCTGGCGTGCTGCTGGACCTGCAGGCCGCGATTGACGAAGGCGCACGCCGCAGCGGCGGCAAGGTCGGCATCACCGGCTTTTGCTGGGGCGGTCTGCTGGCCTGGCGCGCGGCCTGCGAGCTCCAGGGCCTGTCGGCTTCGGTGCCCTACTACGGCGGCGGCATGACCACCGGCGACGAGATCGCGCGCACGCCGCATTGCCCGGTGATGGCCCATTTTGGCGACAAGGACCACTGGATCTCGCTGGCGTCGGTGGATGCCTTCCGCAGCGCCCACCCGGAGGCCGAGGTCTATGTCTACGCGGCCGACCACGGCTTTAATTGTGACCAGCGCGGCTCGTACGATGCAGCGGCATCGGCCGCCGCACGGGCGCGCAGCATGGCCTTTTTTGCCAAGCATGTAGGCTGAGCGGTCACTCCCGCCTAGCGCCGCACCAAGCCTTGCAGGTTCTGAGCCTGCAAGGCTTTGTTGCATTTTCGGGGGCCGCTCGTAACACCGTCGTCATAGGGGCTGCAGATGATGCGCGCATTGCTCACTTTCAACGACAAACACCATGCGCACCCCCTTTTTCCGTGCCGCCGACCTGCGGATGGCACCGCTTCCCTTGGCCGCGCTGGCCGCTGCCGCCATGCTGACGGCCTGCGGCGGTGGCGGCTCCAGCAGCACCAAAGCGGCGACCGCCACCTTGGCGGTGCTGGAGACCACGGACCTGCACTTCAACATCCGCAGCTACGACTACTTCAAACTGGCCGATGACCCCTCGTATGGCTTTGAGCGCACGGCCACCCTGATCCGCCAGGCGCGCAGCGACTTTGCCAATACCTTGCTGGTGGACAACGGCGACACCATCCAGGGCACCGCCTTGGCCGACTACGAGGCGCAGGTGGCGCCGATTGCCTGCGACCAGCAGCTGTCGATGTACAAGGCCATGGCCGTGTTCAAGTTCGATGCCGGCACCTTGGGCAACCATGAGTTCAACTATGGCCTGCCCTTCCTCAACCAGGTGCTCGGTGGCGGCCTCCAGGTCGATGGCGTCGATGCCAGCAAGAAGTGCGCGGGCAATGGCTACCCGATGGCGCTGGCCAATGTGCTCAGCAGCCAGACCAAGGCCCCGCTGGTGTCGCCCTATGTGGTGCTGGAGCGCGAGATCAGCGGCACCGACAGCGACGGCAAGGCCGTCAAGCTGCCCATCAAGATCGGCGTGATCGGATTTACCACGCCCGGCATCCTGGGCTGGGACAAGCGCCATCTGGAAGGCAAGGTGCAGGTGACCGGCGCCGTCGAGGCGGCGCAAAAGTATGTGCCCGAGCTGCGCAGCAAGGGTGCCGACGTGGTCGTGGCGCTGCTGCACGGCGGCCTGGACGCCTCGGAATACCGCGCCGACATGGAGAACCCGGGCCTCTACCTGAGCAAGGTGGCAGGCGTCGACGCGATGGTGATGGGCCACCAGCACAGCGTGTTCCCCGACACGGCCGCGCAACCGGCCTTCAGCATGGCGGGGGTCGACAATAAGGCCGGCACCATCAACGGCGTGCCGGCGGTGATGGCCAGCAGCTGGGGCAAGGCGCTGGGCGTGGTGGCGCTGGCCCTGAAGTGGGACGGCAAGGCCTGGAGCGTGGACAAGACGCAGAGCAAGTCGGAGCTGCGCAGCACGACCACCGGCAAGGATGCCGCCGGCAAGACCAGCTATGTGGCCGTTGACAGCAGCATTGCACCGGTGGTGGAGAGCCACCACCAGGCGGCGATCAGCTATGTGAAAACGCCGGTGGGCCAGACGGACTTTCGCATGGGCACGCAGTTTGCCGATGTGGGCGACCCCGGCGCGATCCAGCTGGTCAACCAGGCGCAGCAGGACTATGTGCAGCGCTATGTGCAGGCCAACCTGCCGCAGTATGCGCAGCTGCCGGTGCTGTCGGTGAGCGCGCCGTTCAAGTCGGGCTTCCAGGGCGGTGGCGATTACACCGATGTGGCCGCCGGCCCGCTGGCGATCTACAACGCGGCTGACCTCTACCTCTACCCCAACACCGTCTACGCGGTCAAGGTGAACGGCGCGCAGATCAAGCGCTGGCTCGAGGCCGCTGCCCAGCGCTTCAACCGCATCGACCCGGCTGCCACCGCAGACCAGTGGCTGATCAGCAGCTTCCCCGGCTACAACTTCGACATGTTCACCACCGCCGATATGCGCTACCAGATCGATGTGACCCAGCCCGTTGGCAGCCGCATCGTGGATCTGCAGTACAAGGGCGCGCCGATCGACCCGGCGCAGGACTTTGTGATTGCCACCAACAACTACCGCGCCACCAGCGGCAAAAGCTTTCTGCCGGAGCTCGATGGCCGCGCCACGATCTATGCCTCGCCCGATGCCAACCGCGATGTGGTGATCTCGTACATCAAGGACCACCCGCAGGTGACCCGCGCAGCCAACGGCGCTGCCCACAGCTGGCGCTTTGCCAAGACGCCAACGGCCGGCAAGGTTCTGTTCACGTCGGCGGCCAATGCGCTGTCGGTGGCGCAGGCAGCGGGCCTGGCTAATGTCTCGCTGGACAAGGCCGATGACGGCACGGGCACACAGCGCGCGGTCTACCGCATTGATCTGGGCCAGTAAGCCGTCCAGCAGCGGTGCAAGCGCTATCTGCCCGTGCGGGTCAGGTAGCGCTTGTACGAGAAAAAGCCGATCAGCGCCACGGTGATGCAGGCCATCACGCCCATCGCCCACCAGAAGCCGTCTTCCTTGTGGATGAGCGGGATGAATTCGAAGTTCATGCCAAAGATCGCGGCAATCAGGTTGAGCGGCAGGAAGATGGCGGTGATGGTGGTGAGCGTGCGCATGATGTCGTTGGCACGGTTGCTCTGGACCGAGAAATGCATCTGCACGGCGGTCTCGGTGCTTTGCTCCAGCCGGCGCACATGGTGCACCACGCGCTCTATGTGTTCGAGCACATCGCGGCTGCGCACCTTCAGCGCTTCCAGCTCGCGCTGGGCGCTGGGCGCCTCGGGCTGGGGCCAGGTCTCCAGCGCATCGACCCAGTCCTGCACGGCCGCGCGCTGGTCCTCGCAGATCTCGTCGAGCTGGTGCAGGGACAGGCGCGCTTCGAGCAGCGCCTGCCAGTTGGCAATGCGCTTGCGCGGCGACAGCAGCGCGCTTTGCCACTGGTCCAGGTGGCGCGAGAGTTCGCGGCGCAGGTCCAGGTAGTTGTCCACAATGATGTTGACCACGCGCATCATCAGATCGGCCGGGGACATGGGCAGGCGGATGGGCTGCAGGCCGCCCGGTGTGGGGCTGCTGCCGGGGTTGCGAAAGGCCTTGTCCTCGCGTGCCAGGCGCTCTTGCGTGGCATGCGATATCTGGCCCAGGTCGGGCGCATTGGCATCCTGCGGGGCGGGCGCGCCGGCCTTGGCAAACTGCAGCAGGCGCCGGGCATAGGCGTCGCGCACGGTGCAGTCCTCGGGGTGCACCGACAGCAGCACCCGCTCCCAGGCGGCAAAGCCCACCGGGATGGTGCTGATGTGGGGAGCCTCATTGATGGGCTTGGCAGCGGCGGTGCGCCGGGCGGCGGCCAAGGCGGCGGTGCCCGCCTGCGAGGGGGTGCTGGCCAGGCGCCGTATCACCAGCAGGTCGTACTGCGAGGTGTAGTCGTAGTGGGAGGGGAGCTGGGCATTGAGCAGGTCGGAGACATGCAGATCGACCAGCGGCGCGCCGCTGAGCTTTTGCAGCGCCAGCTGCAGGCTGCCCAGCTGCTCGCTGAAATAACCGCGCGTGCAGGCCAGCCACAAAAAGCCCTTGGCGGGGAGTTCATAGGGCACGGCGGCCAGCTCGCTGGCCTCGTTGCCGATGATGTGAAAGATGCGGATGCTGCTGGGTGTACTCACCGGAATTCCTCGATCGGTTCAGGCGCAGCATGGCAAAAAAAACGGGCCTGTGCAAGCCCGTGCTGGTATTTTTGCTATCAGTTTTTCTCTTTGAGCCAGCGCGCGGCGTCCAGCGAGAAATAGGTCAGGATGCCATCGGCGCCGGCCCGCTTGAAGGCCAGCAGCGACTCCATCATCACCTGGTCATGGTCCAGCCAGCCGTTTTGCGCGGCGGCCTTGAGCATCGCGTACTCTCCGCTGACCTGGTAGGCAAAGGTGGGCACCTTGAACTCGTCCTTGACGCGGCGCACCACATCCAGGTAGGGCATGCCGGGCTTGACCATCACCATGTCGGCGCCTTCGGCCAGGTCCTGGGCCACTTCGCGCAGCGCCTCGTCGGTGTTGGCCGGGTCCATCTGGTAGACATTCTTGTCGGCCTTGCCCAGCGCGCCGCGTGTGCCCACCGCATCGCGGAAGGGGCCGTAGAAGGCGCTGGCGTACTTGGCGCTGTAGGCCATGATGCGGGTGTAGATGTGGCCCTGGGATTCGAAAGCCTCGCGGATCGCGCCGATGCGGCCGTCCATCATGTCGCTGGGGGCGACGATGTCGACACCGGCCTCGGCATGGTTGAGCGCCTGGCCCACGAGGATCTCGACGGTCTCGTCATTGAGGATGTAGCCGGTCTCGTCGAGCAGGCCGTCCTGGCCGTGGCTGGTGTAGGGGTCGAGCGCCACATCGGTCATCACGCCCAGCTGGGGGAATTCCTTTTTCAGCGCCCGCACCACGCGCGGGATCAGGCCATCGGGGTTGAGCGCCTCCTTGCCGTCGGGGGTCTTGAGCGCCGTATCGATCTGGGGGAAGAGGGCCATCACCGGAATGCCCAGCGCCACGCACTGCTCGGCCACCGGCAGCAACAGGTCCAGGCTCAGGCGGTCGACGCCGGGCATGGACAGCACGGGCTCGCGCTTGCCTTGTCCTTCATGCACAAAGACCGGGTAGATGAAGTCGTGCGGGGTGAGCACGTTCTCGCGGACCAGGTTGCGGGTGAAGGCGTCGCGGCGCAGACGGCGCGGACGGTTGTGGGGAAAGGGGGTGGGGCTGGACAGATGCATGCATCAATTGTGCGCCAGATCAACGGCAGGCTGCACAGCGCGGACCCGAGAGACTGCGCTGGGCATGGAGGAATGGACGCTGGGCTTGTGCCGGGCTTGCGCCAGATCAAGGCCGGGCTTGCGCGCGGCATCGGACCGCTTTTAAGCCGGGGTCCAGCGCTGGGCCATCGTGCCAGCCACTACACTGTGGCGCATGCTCATGCTGTGGATCAAAGCCTTTCATATCGTGTTTGTGGCCAGCTGGTTTGCGGGCCTGTTCTACCTGCCCCGGATCTTCGTGAACCTAGCCATGGTGCCGGCCGACTCGCAGGCCGAGCGCGAGCGCCTGCTGCTGATGGCGCGCAAGCTCCTGCGCTTCATGACGATGATTGCGGTGCTGGCGCTGGGCCTGGGCCTGTGGCTGTGGCTGGGTTGGTGGCGCGGTGCTGGCGGCTGGCTGCATGCCAAGCTGTTCTTTGTGCTGCTGGTCATTGGCTACCACCATGCCTGCGCCGTGCTGCTGCGCAAGATCGCCAATGGCACGGACCTGCATTCGCATGTCTGGTACCGCTGGTTCAACGAGGTACCGGTGGTTGCCATGGTCATCATCGTGGTGCTGGTCGTCGTCAAACCCTTTTAATTCGCGCACACTTGGGTAGCCCATCACGGACAACGATCTGCGCACCAGGGCCTACGCACCATGCCTGACAGCCGCTCCGCACCCCTCAGCCTGCAAGAGCCTGCCCCGGCCGGCGAACACCGCACCATCGCCTGGCCGCTGGTGCCGGTGTATGTGGCGCTGATCGTCTTTGCCAGCCTCTTTCCCTTTGCCGGCTGGCGCACCCAGGGCATCTCGCCGGCGGAGTTCTTGCTCGCCCGCATCCCGCCGCCGTACTGGACCTGGTTCGATGTCTGGATCAATGTGGCCGGCTACGCGCCGCTGGGCTTGCTGCTGAGCCTGGGTTGGTGGCGCCATGGCTGGGTCAGGACGGGCTGGTTCTGGGCCTTGTGCGTGGGCAGCCTGCTGTCGCTTGCGATGGAGTTCCTGCAGATTTTTCTGCCGCTGCGGGTGTCCAGCAACATGGACTGGCTGCTCAACAGCATCGGCACCTTGCTGGGCGCGCTGGCCGTGCCCTTGCTGGCTTGGCTGGGTATCTTGCGGCGCTGGCGCGATGTACGGGCACGCTGGTTCGATGCCGATGCGCGGGGCGCCATCGTGCTGCTGATGCTGTGGCCGCTGGCCTTGCTGTTCCCGGCCGCGCAGCCCTTTGGCCTGGGCCAGGTGTTTGACCGGCTGGAGATGTGGCTGGTCGATATGCTGGAGAACTCGGCCTTCGAGCACTGGATGCCCAACTTCATGCAGGCCACCGAGCCGCTGTCGCCCATCGGCCAGCTGATGGCCGTGCTGCTGGGGCTGCTGATTCCCTGCTGGCTGGCCTTCAGCGTGATGGGCAGCGTGACGCGGCGCATGGCCATGGTGGCGCTGGTGGTGCTGAGCGGCATTGCCGTCTCGGCGCTGTCGTCCTCGCTGAGCTACGGGCCGACCTATGCCTGGGACTGGCTGGACCAGACCACGCGCCTGGGCATCGCGCTGGCCGTGTCGCTGGCGCTGCTGCAGGTGGGCCTGCCGCGCCGCTACTGCGTGCTGCTGCTGCTGATGGGGCTGATGATCGATGTCAACCTGCTCAACCAGTCGCCGCCCAATCCTTACTACGCCGATGCCTTGCAGTCCTGGGAGCAGGGGCGCTTTATCCGCTTTTTTGGGCTGGGCCAGTGGCTCAGCTGGCTGTGGCCGTTTGCGGTGATCGCCTATGTGCTGCTGCGCCTGGGCCGGCTGCCGGCCGTGGTGGCGGCGCGCCGGCGCCAACGGCTGCACCAGCACGCGGCCTCCGGCACCCCGCCCGAGCAAGGCTAAACGCAGTAGCCCGTGGCAGTATTGCGGCCTCTGGGCGCCAGGCGGGCGCCAAGCTGCCACAATGGGGGATCGCATTCGAAGAGAGCTTGGCATGAGCGAGCAAAAACCTGGCAACGACGGCCAGTACTACCAGCACCATGTGTTCTTCTGCCTCAATGACCGCGTCAATGGCGAAGACAGCTGTGCCCACCATGGCGCCAAGGACATGTTTGACCACTGCAAGGCCCGCGTCAAAGCCGAGGGCCTGAGCGGACCGGGCAAGGTGCGCGTCAACAAGGCCGGCTGCCTGGACCGCTGCGCAGGCGGGCCCATCATGGCGGTCTACCCCGAAGGCGTCTGGTACACCTATATCGACAATGACGATATCGACGAGATCGTCGAGTCGCACCTGAAGAACGGCAAGGTGGTCGAGCGCTTGCTGACCCCGCCCGACGTGGGCCGCTGAACGCGCGCCTGCTTCCTCCCCCGACTTTTTCCCGCATAGACACAGGGCGCCACTGCCGCTGCAGGCGCTGGCTGGCCCGCCATGGAGTAGACCGCAGCATGAACGCGCAAACCGTACGTTTCACCATCCACGGGCCGGCCGGCATTCTGGAAGTGGCCCGCGATCTGGCCGCCAGCTCCGATGGCGCGCAGCGCGGCACGGCCATCATTGCCCACCCCCATCCGCTGTTTGCCGGCACGATGGACAACAAGGTGGTGCAGACCCTGGCGCGCGCCTTTGTGGCCAGCGGCTGGACGGCGCTGCGCTTTAACTTTCGTGGTGTCGGCCAATCGGCAGGCAGCTATGACGAAGGCCGGGGCGAGCGCGAGGATTTTCTGGCCGTTGTCGAGCAGCTCGCGCCCCAGGGGAATCTGGCGCTGGCCGGTTTTTCTTTTGGCTCCTTTGTGATGAGCCATGCCTTGGCGGAACTTTGGCCCCAACGCCAGATCGACAAGGCGGTGTTCGTGGGCACGGCCGCATCGCGCTTTACGGTGGCGACCTTGCCTCCCGAAGCCCATGAGCGCACCTTGGTGGTACATGGCGAAGCCGATGACACGGTGCCGCTCGCTGCGGTGATGGACTGGGCACGGCCTCAGATACTACCGGTTACGGTTGTGCCCGGAGGTGGGCATTTTTTCCACGGACAATTACCGCTTCTCAAAGGCTTGGTCACGCGGCACCTGCTGGCCCCCGCCTTGTGACGGTGGTGTAGTATTGCTATTGTTTTTGATATCCTGCGGCCAGTCTTCATGCGCTGCAGGCACTTGTTTCTAAGAGTTGAACGACATGAAATCGAGCTTGATGCCCACCCTGCGTAACTGGGCTGCAGCAGCGCTGCTGGCGCCCACCCTGGCCTTTGCCCAATTGGCAGCGCCCCAGCCGCCCGAGATCGCGGCGCGCAACTACCTGCTGTTTGACGTGACCACCGGCCAGATCCTGGCGGCCAAGGATGTGGATGCGCCGGTCGAGCAGGCATCGCTGACCAAGCTGATGACCGGCTATGTGGTGTTCGATGCGCTGCGCAACAAGAAGATCAGCCTGGAGCAGACCATGCCGGTGAGCGAGCGCGCCTGGAAGATGCCCGGCTCGCGCATGTTCATCGACCCCAAGATGCAGGTGAAGGTGGATGACCTGCTGCACGGCATGATCGTGCAATCGGGCAACGACGCGACGATGGCACTGGCTGAAGCCGTGGGCGGCACCGCCGAGAACTTTGTGCGCCTGATGAACGAGCAGGCCAAGGCGCTGGGCATGACCAACACGGCCTACAAGAACCCCGAAGGCCTGACCGAGCCCGGCCACACGACGACGGCCAAGGACCTGAGCATTCTGGCCAACCGCCTGATCAAGGATTTCCCGGAGTACATGCACTACTACGCGACCAAGCAGTGGTTCTACCCCGGCACGCCCAAGTCCAACGGCACCAATCGTAATACTTTGTTGTTCCGCGACCCGACGGTGGACGGCCTCAAGACCGGCCACACCAATGCCGCCGGCTACTGCCTGGTGTCCACCGCCAAGCGCCAGGTGCCCAATGCGGGCGAGCGCCGCCTGATCTCCATCCTGCTGGGTGCTGCCAGCGACAAAGACCGCGCCAACGAAAGCCAGAAGCTGTTGAACTGGGGCTATACCGCGTTCGACACCGTCAAGCTGTTTGACGGCGGCCAGGCCGTGGCGACCCCCAAGGCCTGGAAGGGCGCGCAAGACACCGTCAAGATCGGCAGCGTGGCGCCCATCGTCGTGAATGTGCCAGCGGGCACCGGCGGCAAGCTCGAAACCCAGGTGGTGAGCCAGGAGCCGCTGATTGCGCCTTTCACCAAGGGCCAGAAGCTGGGCACCTTGAAGGTGATGGCAGGCGGCCAGCAAGTGGCCGAGGTGCCGCTGGTGGCGCTCGATGATGTCGCAGAAGCGGGCATCTTTGGCCGCGCCTGGGATGCGATCCGTCTGTGGATCAAGTAAAGCGGCGCTGATGCGGGCCCTATAAGAACCTGTTCAAAGTCTCCTCGCGCCGCGACAGCGTCTTTGCGGGATGGGATGCTAGGCGCAATACCGCAGCAATAGCCCAGCTATTGCGAGGATTTGCAACGACGCAGACCGCCCGCAAAGCCACTGTCCCTACGGGTTGGAGTGAAATCGGGCGATTTCTGCGCGCTGGCCCTTGCTTGCACCCCGGTGCAAGCTGCGTTCCATCCCTTCGAACTCATCCCGATTGCACTCCAACGCGGCTGCGTAGAGACTTTGAACAGGTTCTAAGGCCCGGCAGACGCCCAGTCCACCCCTCTGCAAAGCGTGCCCCTGGCACGCTTTGTGGTTTCTGTGCTCGCAAAAATGAGAGCGCCTGGCGCAGGGCTGCTGGGCGTTGTGCCGGGAAAGTGCCTGGATGGCGGCCACCGGGCGGCGGGCTTGGGTCCAAACCATTTGCTCAATTTGGAGTCAGGTGGTACATTAGAGGGCTTTTCGGAATTTCCGAAGGGGCTGCCGTCTTTGCCTTTGGGGCAAGGGGCTGGCAGCAAATCACGGTAAGTTCACGGTAATTTCACGTTTAGGGACGTTTATTAATGCCAACCATTAACCAACTCGTGCGTCAGGGCCGCACGGTAGAAGTTGTTAAATCCAAGAGCCCTGCTATGGAAAACTGCCCCCAGCGCCGCGGCGTGTGCACCCGTGTGTACACCACGACGCCTAAGAAGCCTAACTCGGCTTTGCGTAAGGTGGCCAAGGTTCGTCTGACCAACGGTTTCGAAGTCATTTCGTACATCGGCGGTGAAGGCCACAACCTGCAAGAGCACAGCGTTGTGCTGGTGCGCGGTGGCCGTGTGAAGGACTTGCCAGGTGTGCGTTACCACATCGTGCGCGGTTCGCTTGACCTGCAAGGCGTCAAGGACCGTAAGCAGTCCCGTTCGAAGTACGGTGCCAAGAAGCCTAAGGCCAAGTAAGCCCTGGTTTTTTGAACGAATACAAAGGTGCTGTGTCCCGCGTGGCGCGAGATTCAGCGTAGTGACCCCAAGCGCAAGTGTTTTGTGTGGGTCGAGTAAGTGGGAGTCCTTGATTGGCTCTCGCGGTGTCTGAAAAGATGCCAACTGAAGCAAAGATAGAGGTAAAGAAATGCCACGTCGTCGCGAAGTCCCCAAACGTGAAATTCTGCCGGATCCAAAGTTCGGCAATGTAGAGCTGTCCAAATTCATGAACGTGATCATGGAAGGCGGCAAGAAGGCAGTTGCTGAGCGCATCATTTACGGCGCTCTGGAACTGATCGAGAAGAAGCACCCTGATAAAGACCCACTGGAAGCTTTCGTTGTTGCCATCAACAACGTCAAGCCCATGGTCGAAGTGAAGTCCCGCCGTGTTGGCGGTGCCAACTACCAGGTGCCAGTGGAAGTGCGTCCTGTCCGTCGTCTGGCTCTGTCCATGCGCTGGATCAAGGAAGCTGCTCGCAAGCGCGGTGAAAAGTCCATGGCCCAACGCCTGGCCAATGAACTGCTGGAAGCTACGGAAGGCCGTGGCGGCGCGATGAAGCGTCGTGACGAAGTGCACCGTATGGCCGAAGCCAACAAGGCATTCAGCCACTTCCGCTTCTAAGCTGCGCGAGATCTGTCTCGATATTGCAAAGGCCGCATGCAACAATTTTTGCCTGCGGCCTTGCTCGGATTGAGACTGCCCTCACATCGTAGGCTGATGCCTGCGCAATCCGCCAGTCCGCATCGCCTCCACACTTACTGATCAACAAAGGATCAACCATGGCTCGCAAGACCCCCATCGAGCGCTACCGCAATATCGGTATTTCTGCGCACATCGACGCAGGTAAAACCACCACGACCGAACGTATCCTGTTTTACACCGGCGTGACCCACAAGCTGGGCGAAGTGCACGACGGCGCTGCTACCACCGACTGGATGGAGCAAGAGCAAGAGCGTGGCATTACCATCACTTCCGCTGCAGTGACCTGCTTCTGGAAGGGTATGGACATGTCCTACCCAGAACACCGCTTCAACATCATCGACACCCCCGGCCACGTGGACTTCACGATTGAAGTGGAACGTTCCATGCGCGTGCTCGACGGTGCTTGCATGGTGTACTGCGCTGTGGGTGGCGTGCAGCCCCAGTCCGAAACCGTTTGGCGTCAAGCCAACAAGTACAAGGTGCCACGTCTGGCCTTTGTGAACAAGATGGACCGTACCGGTGCCAACTTCTACAAGGTCTACGACCAGATGAAGCTGCGCCTGAAGGCCAACCCCGTGCCCGTGGTGATCCCAATCGGCGCTGAAGACAACTTCACCGGCGTGGTCGATCTGGTCAAGATGAAGGCCATCATCTGGGACGAAGCGTCCCAGGGCATGAAGTTCGAATACGCTGACATTCCTGCCGACCTGGTCGAGACCGCCAACAAGTGGCGTGAAAACCTGGTGGAATCGGCTGCCGAAGCCTCGGAAGACCTGATGAACAAGTACCTGGAAGAAGGTACCTTGTCCGAAGAAGACGTGAAGGCCGGTATCCGCGCCCGCACGCTGTCGACCGAAATCCAGCCAATGCTGTGCGGCACCGCGTTCAAGAACAAGGGTGTGCAGCGCATGCTGGACGCCGTGATCGACTACCTGCCTTCGCCAGTGGACATCCCTGACGTGGCTGGTACCGACCCAGAAGACGAAGAAAAGAAGCTGACCCGCAAGGCGGACGACGGCGAGAAGTTCTCCGCTCTGGCGTTCAAGCTGATGACCGACCCGTTCGTGGGCCAGTTGACCTTCGTGCGTGTGTACTCCGGCGTTCTGTCCAAGGGCGACACCGTGTACAACTCGGTCAAGGGCAAGAAAGAGCGTATCGGCCGTATCGTGCAGATGATGGCGAACGACCGTATCGAAGTGGACGAAATCCGCGCCGGTGACATCGCCGCTTGCGTGGGCCTGAAGGACGTGACCACCGGTGAAACCCTGTGTGACGTGGCTTCGCCTATCGTGCTCGAGCGCATGGTGTTCCCAGAGCCCGTGATTGCACAGGCTGTGGAACCCAAGTCGAAGGCCGACCAGGAAAAGATGGGTATCGCTCTGTCGCGTCTGGCTGCAGAAGATCCATCGTTCCGCGTGCGCTCCGACGAAGAATCGGGTCAGACCATCATCGCCGGTA
Organism: Comamonas sp. MYb21; assembly: GCF_037479395.1. NCBI lineage: Bacteria > Pseudomonadati > Pseudomonadota > Betaproteobacteria > Burkholderiales > Comamonadaceae > Comamonas > Comamonas sp. MYb21. Next base: position 114,529 of record NZ_JBBGZC010000006.1, read on the forward strand.
TGGGCGAGCTGCACCTGGAAATTATCGTTGACCGCATGAAGCGTGAATTCAACGTGGAAGCCAACGTGGGCAAGCCCCAAGTGGCCTACCGCGAAACGATTCGCCAAAAGGTGGTGGACGTGGACGGTAAGTTCGTTCGCCAGTCCGGCGGTAAGGGCCAGTACGGTCACGTGGTGTTCACGGTTGAGCCGCAAGAGCCAGGCAAGGGCTTTGAGTTCGTCGACGCCATCAAGGGCGGTGTGGTTCCTCGCGAATACATCCCTGCGGTGGAAAAGGGTGTGATCGAAGCGCTGACCTCCGGCGTGCTGGCTGGCTACCCTGTGGTGGACGTCAAAGTGACGCTGACCTTCGGTTCGTACCACGACGTGGACTCGAACGAAATGGCGTTCAAGATGGCCGCTATCTTCGGTTTCAAGGAAGCTGCTCGCAAGGCCAGCCCCGTGATCCTCGAGCCCATGATGGCCGTGGAAGTGGAAACGCCTGAAGACTACGCCGGTACCGTGATGGGTGACTTGTCTTCCCGCCGCGGTATGGTGCAGGGCATGGACGACATGGTTGGTGGCGGCAAGGCCATCAAGGCAGAAGTGCCACTGTCCGAAATGTTCGGCTACGCCACGTCGCTGCGTTCGCAAACGCAAGGCCGCGCTACGTACACGATGGAGTTCAAGCACTACGCTGAAGCCCCACGCAACGTGGCCGAGGCTATTGTCGCTTCCCGCGCAAAGGCCTAAAATATGCGCCCGCACCTGGCTTGCCAGGTGCGGATCGCTTTTTGTCTACGACCGGGTGCCGCTTTGTTTCCTGTGCGAAGCGACCCAGCAATTCGGTGTAGACGTTAAACCCAACACAGGTTTTGCTCTTTATTTGGAGAATTCTCATGGCAAAAGGTAAATTCGAACGGACCAAGCCGCACGTGAACGTGGGCACCATTGGTCACGTGGACCACGGCAAGACCACGCTGACGGCTGCTATCGCAACCGTGCTGTCTGCCAAGTTCGGCGGCGAAGCCAAGAAGTACGACGAAATCGACGCTGCTCCTGAAGAAAAGGCTCGCGGCATCACCATCAATACCGCACACGTTGAGTACGAAACGGCTAACCGCCACTACGCTCACGTGGACTGCCCAGGTCACGCCGACTATGTGAAGAACATGATCACCGGCGCTGCCCAGATGGACGGCGCTATCTTGGTTTGCTCGGCTGCTGACGGCCCCATGCCCCAGACCCGTGAACACATCCTGCTGGCTCGCCAGGTGGGCGTGCCTTACATCATCGTGTTCCTGAACAAGTGCGACATGGTGGATGACGAAGAGCTGCTGGAGCTGGTGGAAATGGAAGTCCGCGAACTGCTGGACAAGTACGATTTCCCAGGTGACGACACCCCCATCATCCGCGGCTCGGCTAAGCTGGCTCTGGAAGGCGACCAATCCGACAAGGGTGAACCCGCTATCCTGCGTCTGGCTGAAGCGCTGGACACCTACATCCCAACGCCAGAGCGCGCTGTGGACGGTGCTTTCCTGATGCCCGTGGAAGACGTGTTCTCCATCTCCGGTCGTGGTACCGTGGTGACCGGCCGTATCGAGCGCGGTATCATCAAGGTCGGCGAAGAAATCGAAATCGTCGGTATCAAGGACACCGTCAAGACCACCGTGACCGGCGTGGAAATGTTCCGCAAGCTGCTGGACCAAGGTCAAGCTGGCGACAACGTTGGCCTGCTGCTGCGCGGCACCAAGCGTGAAGACGTGGAGCGTGGCCAAGTGCTGTGCAAGCCTAACTCGATCAAGCCACACACTCACTTCACCGCTGAAGTGTATGTGCTGAGCAAGGACGAAGGCGGCCGCCACACCCCCTTCTTCAACAACTACCGTCCTCAGTTCTACTTCCGTACCACGGACGTGACCGGCGCCATCGAGCTGCCAGCTGACAAGGAAATGGTGATGCCTGGCGATAACGTGTCGATCACCGTCAAGCTGATCAACCCCATCGCTATGGAAGAAGGTCTGCGTTTCGCTATTCGCGAAGGCGGCCGTACCGTGGGCGCTGGCGTGGTTGCCAAGATCATTGCTTAATTCTTAGCACAACTGGGAATTAACCATGTCCAAGCAAAAAATCCGCATCCGCCTGAAGGCTTTCGATTACAAGTTGATCGACCAGTCCGCTGCTGAAATCGTTGAAACCGCCAAGCGCACCGGCGCGATTGTCAAGGGTCCAGTGCCCCTGCCAACCCGCATGAAGCGTTTTGACATTCTGCGCTCGCCCCACGTGAACAAGACTTCGCGTGACCAGCTGGAAATCCGCACCCACCAACGCCTGATGGACATTGTCGATCCTACCGACAAGACCGTTGACGCGCTGATGAAGCTGGACCTGGCTGCCGGCGTGGACGTCGAAATCAAACTGCAATAAGGCCTGAAAGCCACACCTGCCGGTGTGGCTGCTTGTCCTTTCTAACGCGAACTTGCCTATTTGGGAAGTTCGCGTTAGAATTTATGGCTTCGTGATCTATACATCCAATTTGCCTGGCATTTTGGTGGTAAGAGACGAAGTTTTTATTAACCTTCTTTCGTGCCTGTGGCGTCAAACCCAGGGGCAACACCGAGCCAATTGCAGTTTCGGTGGCGGAAGTTTTGGAGCAACAAATGAGTCAAAGCAACTCCCTCGGGTTGCTGGGCCGTAAGGTAGGCATGATGCGCCTGTTCACGGATGACGGCGATGCAGTGCCTGTCACCGTGGTGGATGTGTCTAACAACCGCGTGACCCAGGTCAAAACCCAAGAGAACGACGGCTACGTGGCCCTGCAGGTCACCTTTGGTCAACGCCGCGCTTCGCGCGTGACCAAGCCAGCCGCTGGCCACCTGGCCAAGGCAGGCGTGGAAGCTGGTGAAATCACCCAGGAATTCCGCGTTGAAGCTGACACCGCCGGCAAGTACGCCGCAGGTGCATCCTTGCCAGTGACCGAGATCTTCGCAGTGGGCCAAAAGGTCGACGTGCAAGGTACCTCGATCGGTAAGGGCTACGCCGGTACCATCAAGCGTCACAACTTCAAGTCGCAACGTGCTTCTCACGGTAACAGCCGTTCGCACAATGTTCCCGGCTCGATCGGTATGGCACAAGACCCAGGTCGCGTGTTCCCCGGTAAGCGCATGACCGGTCACATGGGCGATGAGACCGTGACTACCCAGAATCTCGACGTGGTTCGCATCGACGAAGCCCGTCAACTGCTGCTGATCAAGGGCGCAATCCCCGGTTCGAAGAATGGCTTCGTGACCGTGCGTCCTGCTGTCAAGGCAGCTGCTAAAGGAGCGAACTAATGAAGCTCGAACTCCTGAACGAACAAGGTAAGGCAGCCTCCCAAGTGGACGCTCCTGAGACCGTGTTTGGTCGCGATTTCAATGAAGACCTGATTCACCAGATCATCGTTGCTTACCGCGCCAACGGCCGTCAAGGCACACGCGCTCAAAAGGACCGCGAACAAGTCCGTCACACCACCGCCAAGCCTTTCAAACAAAAGGGTACTGGCCGTGCACGTGCTGGTATGTCGTCTTCGCCTCTGTGGCGTGGCGGCGGTCGCATCTTTCCGAATCTGCCTGATGAAAACTTCACGCAGAAGATCAACAAGAAGATGTACCGTGCCGGTATGGCATCCATCTTCTCGCAGCTGGCCCGTGAAGGCCGCCTGGCTGTGGTTGATTCGCTGACGGTTGATTCGCCCAAGACCAAGGTACTGGCTGACAAGTTCAAGTCCATGAACCTGGACTCGGTGATGGTGATCGCCGACGAAGTGGACGAAAACCTGTACCTCGCTTCGCGCAATCTGAAGAATGTGTTCGTGGTTGAGCCACGTTACGCTGATCCAGTGTCGCTGGTGCAATTCAAGAAAGTGCTCGTTACCAAGGGCGCTCTCGACAAACTCAAGGAGATGTTCGCATGAGCCGTGTGAACCCTACTCCCGCCGAACGCAAGTTCGACGAAGGTCGTCTGATGCAAGTGCTGGTTGCTCCTATCGTGTCCGAAAAGGCCACGCTGGTTGCTGAAAAGTCCAACGCTGTGACATTCAAGGTGCTGCAGAACGCCACCAAGCCCGAGATCAAGGCCGCTGTTGAGCTGCTGTTCAAGGTCGAAGTGAAGGGCGTGTCTGTGGTGAACACCAAGGGCAAGACCAAGCGCTTTGGCAAGACCATCGGCCGCCGCGACAACGTGCGCAAGGCTTATGTGCTGCTCAAGCCAGGTCAAGAGCTGAACCTCTCTGGGGAGGCTGCGTAATCATGGCTGTTATTAAGCTCAAACCAACTTCGCCCGGCCAACGCCATGTGGTGAAGGTGACCCGTGGCCATCTGCACAAGGGCGAAGGTTTCGCTCCTCTGCTGGAACCTCAGTTCCAAAAGGCAGGCCGCAACAACAACGGTCACATCACTACCCGTCACAAGGGCGGTGGTCACAAGCACCACTACCGTGTGGTGGACTTCAAGCGCACCAAGGACGGCATCCCCGCCAAGGTGGAACGCATTGAATACGATCCAAACCGTACCGCTCACATCGCTCTGGTGTGCTACGCAGACGGCGAGCGTCGTTATGTGATCGCTCCGCGTAACCTGGAAGTGGGCGCAACCATCATCAGTGGCTCTGAAGCACCGATCCGCGTGGGTAACACCCTGCCGATCCGCAACATCCCTGTGGGTTCGACCATTCACTGCATCGAGCTGAAGATCGGCGCTGGCGCACAAATCGCCCGTTCCGCTGGTACCTCGGCTACCCTGCTGGCTCGCGAAGGCGTCTACGCCCAAGTGCGTATGCGTTCGGGCGAAGTTCGCAAGATCCATATCGAATGCCGTGCAACCATCGGTGAAGTCGCCAACGAAGAACACAGCCTGCGCCAACTGGGCAAGGCCGGTGTCAAGCGTTGGATGGGTATTCGTCCTACCGTTCGCGGTGTGGTGATGAACCCTGTCGATCACCCACACGGTGGTGGTGAAGGCAAGACCGGTGAAGGCCGTCACGCAGTTGACCCATGGGGCAATCTGACGAAGGGCTACCGTACCCGTAACAACAAGCGCACACAGACCATGATCGTGTCGCGCCGTAAGAAGTAAGGGGTAGCAAATGACTCGTTCTCTTAAAAAGGGTCCGTTTGTTGACCATCACTTGCTGGCAAAGGTCGAAAAGGCCATCGCCACCAAGGACAAGAAACCAGTGAAGACCTGGTCGCGTCGCTCCATGGTTCTGCCCGATTTCATCGGTCTGACCATCGCCGTGCACAATGGCAAGCAACACGTACCGGTATATGTAACCGACCAGATGGTGGGCCACAAGCTCGGCGAATTCGCCCTGACGCGCACCTTCAAGGGTCACCCCGCTGATAAAAAAGCGAAACGATAAGGAGTAGACCATGTCTGAAACACGTGCAGTCCTCCGCGGCGTTCGCCTGTCGGTTGACAAAGGCCGTCTGGTTGCGGATCTGATTCGCGGCAAGAAGGTTGACCAAGCTCTGAACATTCTCGAATTCACGCAGAAAAAAGCTGCTGTGATCGTCAAGAAGGTTCTGGAGTCCGCTATCGCCAACGCTGAGCACAACGACGGCGCTGACATCGACGAATTGAAGGTCAAGACCATCTTCGTCGAGCAAGGCACCACGCTCAAGCGTTTTACCGCTCGCGCCAAGGGCCGCGGCAACCGCATCAGCAAGCCTACCTGCCACATTTATGTGACCGTGGGTAACTGAGGCCTAAAGGAAGAACATGGGACAAAAAATCCATCCTACCGGCTTCCGTCTGGCGGTCAGCCGTAACTGGTCTAGCCGCTGGTACGCAAGCAACCGTGATTTCGCCGGCATGCTGGCCGAAGACATCAAGGTTCGTGAGTACCTGAAAGAGAAGCTGAAGAACGCTGCCGTGGCACGCGTTCTGATCGAGCGTCCTGCCAAGAACGCCCGCATCACCATTTACTCGGCTCGTCCTGGTGTGGTGATCGGCAAGAAGGGTGAAGACATCGAGGCCCTGAAGAAGGAACTCGCTGCTCGCCTGGGCGTGCCAGTCGCTGTGAACATCGAAGAAGTGCGCAAGCCTGAAATCGATGCCCAGCTGATCGCTGACTCGATCACCCAGCAGCTCGAAAAGCGTATCCAGTTCCGTCGCGCCATGAAGCGTGCGATGCAGAACGCGATGCGTCTGGGCGCTCAAGGTATCAAGATCATGTCGTCGGGCCGTCTGAACGGTATCGAAATCGCACGTACCGAGTGGTACCGCGAAGGTCGTGTGCCACTGCACACCCTGCGCGCCGACATCGATTACGGCACCTCCGAAGCCAAGACCACCTACGGTGTGATCGGCGTGAAGGTGTGGGTCTACAAGGGTGACACTCTGGGTCGTAACGATCTGCCAGCCGCAGAAACGCCACGTCCTGAAGAAGAGCGTCGTCCACGTGGTCCTCGTCGTGACAACCGCAATGGCGATCGTCCATCGCGTGGCCCTCGTCGCCCCGCTGGTGGTAACACGGCTCCTGCAGACGGCAGCGACAAGCCCGCCGGCGCTGGTGCTGATTCCGTTAAGCGCGTTCGCAAGACTGACGCGCCCGCTACAGCAGCGGACGGTAAAGGAGAATAACTATGCTGCAACCTGCTCGCCGCAAATACCGCAAGGAGCAAAAGGGTCGCAACACTGGTATCGCAACCCGTGGTAACACGGTAGCGTTCGGTGATTTCGGCCTGAAATGCACGGACCGTGGCCGCCTGACGGCCCGCCAGATCGAGGCTGCACGTCGTGCAATCTCCCGTCACGTCAAGCGTGGTGGCCGTATCTGGATCCGCGTGTTCCCTGACAAGCCAATCTCGACCAAGCCAGCCGAAGTCCGTATGGGTAACGGTAAGGGCAACCCAGAGTACTACGTGGCTGAAATTCAGCCCGGTAAGATGGTGTTCGAAATCGTTGGCGTGCCCGAAGAACTGGCCCGCGAAGCGTTCCGCCTGGCTGCTGCCAAGCTGCCGCTGCGCACCACGTTCGTTACCCGTCAGCTTGGCGCTTAAATTCAGGAGAAATCGATATGACGAAAGCTGCTGAACTGCGCCAAAAAGACGTTGCTGGCCTGGAAGCCGAGATCAAGTCCTTGCAAAAGGCTCACTTTGGTCTGCGCATGCAAAAGGCAACGCAACAACTGGGCAACACCGCTACCATCAAGGCTACCCGCCGCGATGTGGCACGTGCCAAGACCATTCTTGCTGAAAAGCAAGCCGCCAAGTAATAGGAGCCGACATGACGGAAGCTAAAAAATCCCTCAAGCGCACCTTGATTGGCAAGGTGGTCAGCGATAAGCGTGAAAAGACCGTGACCGTTCTGGTAGAACGTCGCGTGAAGCACCCCATCTACGACAAGATCATGATCAAGTCCAGCAAGTACCACGCCCACGACGAAAAGGGCGAGTACAACACCGGCGATACGATCGAGATCACCGAGAGCCGTCCGCTCTCCAAGACCAAGAACTGGGTGGCTACCCGCTTGGTGCAAAAGGCTGCTTTGGTTTAAGTCTTTTGCGACTTGCACCAACGTAACTTCAAAAACGACCCACAATCTGTGGGTCGTTTTTTTATGCCCGTTTTGGCCCTCCGGCCGGCGGGATCACTGCCTGATGGGCAATTTACAAGGAGTACACCATGATCAAAGTTGGCGATTCGCTTCCCTCTGCAACCCTGAGCGAGTTTGTGGCGGTCGAGGGCAATGGCTGCAGCCTGGGCCCCAACGCCTTTGATGTGAGCAAGGAAGCGGCTGGCAAGACCATCGCTTTGTTTGCGGTGCCCGGCGCTTTCACGCCGACCTGCTCGGCCAAGCACCTGCCTGGCTACGTGGAAAAGGCAGAAGCCTTCAAGGCCGCCGGTGTGGACGAAATCTGGTGCCTGTCCGTCAATGACGCCTTTGTGATGGGCGCCTGGGGCAAGGACCAGCACACCGAAGGCAAGGTGCGCATGATTGGTGATGGCGACGCCGCCTTTGCCAAGGCCACCGGCCTGACGCTGGACCTCAACGGCAAGGGCCTGGGCCTGCGCAGCAACCGCTACTCCATGCTGGTCAAGGATGGCAAGGTGGTGCAGCTGAACGTGGAAGCCCCTGGCCAGTTCACGGTCAGCGATGCCGACACCATCCTGGCCCAAGCCAAGCAGGGTTAAGGCCACACCGGGCTGCTGTGGTGCCGTAAGGCATCGCAGGGCCTGGCCTGAATGCACAAAGCACGCCTAGGCGTGCTTTTTTGCGGGCTGAGCGTCATGCACAGCGGTCAGGGATGGACGTCTGCCTTGAGGTAGTGCGTGCCAGCGACGGGGTTGTGGTAGTAGGGCGGAATCTCTTCAAAGCCAAAATCGGCATAGAGCGCGCGGGCCGATTCCATGCTGTCCAGCGTGTCCAGCAGGATGCAGTCATAGCCCAGGCGGATGGCGCTGGCCATGGTGTAGTCCACCAGCTGGCGGCCCAGGCCAAAGCCCCGGAAGGCCTTGCGCACATAGAGGCGCTTCATCTCGCAGGCGTTGCTGTAGTCCACATCGTCCATGGGCCGCAGCGCGCAGCAGCCGGCGACCGAGCCTTCCACCAGCGCCAGCACCAGGTCGCCGCGCGGGTCGCCATATTCGCCGGGCAGCTCGGCCAGCTCATCCTCAAAACCCTGGAAGCCCAGATCAATATCCAGTGATTGGGCATATTCCCGAAAGATCTCGCGGGTCACGGCGAGCTCTTCCGGTGTGGTGGGGTGCAGGAACGTTATCTCAGGTCGGTCCACAGCGGCGGCGCTTAGTCAAGGAATGTGCAGTGTAGCGCCCGCACCATCGCAGGCGCCATCGAAAAACCGCCTATCGAGGGCGGTTTTCTTGGGGGGGTGTTGCAAAGGCTCAGGTCTCTGCCAGCAGCTTGTCGATCAGCTTGTGCAGCTCCTCAAAATTGGGGGCGCCTACATAGCGCTTGACCACCTGGCCCTGCTTGTTCACGACAAAGGTGGTCGGGGTGAGCTGGATGTCGCCCCAGTCCTTGGCAATCTGGCCGGTGTTGTCGATCGCCACCTTGAAGGGCAGCTTGCGCGACTCGGCAAAGTTGACGACATAGCTGGGCGGGTCGTAGTGCATGGCGACCGCCATGGTGTCGTAGCCCCGGTCCTTGTACTTGTCGTAGGTCTTGATGATCTCGGGCATTTCCGCCACGCAGGTGGTGCAGCTGGTGGCCCAAAAGTTCACCAGGGTGACCTTGCCCTTCATGTCGGCCGTCGTCTGGGTGCTGCCGTTGAGCAGCACAAACCGGCTCTCGGGCGCGGCCGCCTGCCCCGTGCCCTGGTAGACAAAGGCACCGATGCCAATCGCCGCAGCGATGGCCAGCGTGGTGAGGACGGTGGTGGTGGTTTTTCGGGACATGGTGCTCGGAGTCAAAGCGGTGCCGAAAGTTCGGCGCTGTGGCCATTATGCGACCAGGGCTGCTGGCGGGCGCAGCGCAGCGGCCATACCTGCGCGTCCCGCTTGACCATCGCAGTGCCGTGCCCATAATGGCCGGATGCCCCTGGCCCCCCGCCTGATCCTCCCCACTGCCTTGTTGCTGGCCGCCTGCAGCCCGGCGCTGAACTGGCGCGTGGTGGCCCTGGCCGATGCGCCACTGGACCTGATGCTGCCCTGCAAGCCCGACCGTGCGGTGCGTGATGTGGCCTGGGGCGCGCAGACCCTGGCCGTATCGATGGTGGGTTGCCAGGCAGGTGGCGCCACCTATGCGCTGGCCCATGTGGCCCTGGCGCAGCCGCAGGACGCGGCCACGGTACTGACGGACTGGCAAAAGGCACTGCACCAGCAGTTGCAGAGGACCGATGCCTGGCAGCCGCTGCCCGGGCAGGCCTTTGTCTTGCCCGGTACGCTGGAGCTACCCCAGGCGCGCCAGCTGCAGTGGCAGGGCCGCGATGGCCAAGGCCAGACGGTGTATGCCAATGCGCGCTGGTTTGCGCGCAGCGAAGGGCCGCAGGTGCGCGTGTACCAGGCGCTGGTGCTGTCACCTGGGCCATTGGCTGCTGAGGCGCTGCAGAGCTTTGTCAAAGGACTGCAGTTGCGCTAGGGTGCGGACCCACCCTGACCCTCGGCTAAGCAACACTACCAATGTTGCAGTGCCGCAAAATCGCTACACTGGGACAGGGTGCGGCTGGGCCAGGAAGGCGGCCAGCCGCGCGCCCTTCACAGAACTTCTTGGTTTTTGATTTGATGAGCAACCGGATATTGTTGATCGCCCATGCACCGCTGGCCCAGGCGCTGGCGCAATGCGCTGCGCATGTGTTCCCCGACAGCGGAGAGCACCTGATGGCGCTGGATGTGCCTGCCAGCGCCGATCCGGTGGCCTGCCTGCAGGAGGCGCAGGCCATGCTCGACCACAGCCACAGCGGCCCGGTGCTGGTGCTGAGCGACGTGTTTGGCGCGACCCCGCATAATATTGCCCAGGAGCTGGCCAAGCGCCGTGCATCCACCCGGCTGGTGGCCGGTGTCAACCTGCCGATGCTGCTGCGTGCGCTGTGCTATCGCCAAGAGACGCTGGACAGCCTCGTGGCCCGGGCCATTGCAGGGGGCAGCCAGGGCATCATGCAGGTGACGCAGAACACGCCACAGAACCAAAATATCCGAGCACATGATCAAGACCGCAGTCACCATCAGCAATAAATTGGGCCTGCATGCCCGCGCGTCGGCCAAACTCACCAAGCTCGCTGGCAGCTTTGCCTGCGAGGTCTGGATCACGCGGGGTGAGCGCCGCGTCAATGCCAAAAGCATCATGGGCGTGATGATGCTGGCCGCCGGCATTGGCACCGAGGTCAGCATCGAGACCGACGGCGCCGATGAACAGCAGGCGATGGACGCCTTGCTGGCCCTCATCAACGACAAGTTCGGCGAAGGCGAGTAAGGCGCGGCCTGGCGTCTGCAGCGGCGCGGGCTCGCTTTTCGGATCAGGAGCCGCACACCAGCACCACGGACCAAGCACCCGGCACGTCGCTGCCGGCCGGTGCTAGAGGGTTGCCCATGCGGGCACTGGCATGCGCTGCGCTTTACCTGACTGCCCGCCTTTCCCCGCGCTTTACCAGCCCCCGAGCTTGTACAGTCTTCTGAGACAGGCGTATAAATCAGCTTGGCGCAACAGCGCGCCAGCGAAGAGGAAGTTCCGCATGACATTTGCCATCCATGGAATCGCAGTGGCCCGGGGGATTGCCATTGGCCGGGCCGTCATGGCGGCGTCCAGCCACCTGGAGGTGACCCATTACCTGATCGAGCCCGACCAGGTGGCGCGTGAGATAGAGCGTGTGCGCAAAGGCCGGCTGGCGGTGATCGAAGAGCTGCAGCGCCTGCGTGGCGACCTGGGGGTCGATGCGCCGCAGGAGCTCGAGCCGCTCTTGGATGTGCACCTGATGCTGGTGCAGGACGACATGCTGTCCTCGGGTGTGCGCCAGCTGATCAGCGAGCGCCTCTACAACGCCGAATGGGCGCTGACCGCGCAGCTGGAGCTGCTGTGCCGCCAGTTCGACGAGATGGACGACGAGTACCTGCGTGAGCGCAAAGGCGACCTCGAGCAGGTGGTCGAGCGCGTGCTGCGCCATATGCGCGGCGTCTCCAGCCCGGTGGCGGCGCCGGTCAGCACGCCGCTGGGCGTGCAGGAGGGGCAGCACGACTGGGTGGCCGATGAGCGCGATGCGCCGATGGTGCTGATCGCCAATGACCTCTCGCCCGCCGACATGCTGCAGTTCAAGCAAAGCGTGTTTGCCGGCTTTGTCACGGCGGTGGGCGGCAAGACCAGCCACACCGCCATCGTCGCGCGCAGCATGGATATTCCGGCCGTCGTGGGTGCCCGCACGGCCAGCCAGCTGATCCGCGCCGATGACTGGGTCATCATCGACGGCGATGCCGGCGAGGTGATTGTCGACCCCTCGCCGATCCTGCTGGAGGAGTACCGCTTCAAGCAGCGCCAGATGCGCCTGGAACGCGAGCGCCTCTCGCGCCTGCGCGATACGCCGTCCATCACCATCGATGGCGAGCGCATCGAGCTGCTGGCCAATATCGAGCAGCCCGGCGATGGCCCGGCGGCGGTGAAAGCCGGTGCCGTGGGCGTGGGCCTGTTCCGCACCGAGTTTCTCTTCATGGGCCGGGGCGGCAAGGTACCCGATGAAGAAGAGCAGTACCGCGCCTACCGCGAGGCGCTCGAAGGCATGCAGGGCATGCCGGTGACGATCCGCACGCTCGACGTGGGCGCCGACAAGCCGCTGGACAAGGCCCAGCCCAAGGACTACTACCTCAACCCGGCGCTGGGTTTGCGCGCCATCCGCTTCAGCCTGGCTGATCCGGACATGTTCCGCACCCAGCTGCGCGCCATCTTGCGCGCAGCAGCGCATGGCCCGGTGCAATTGCTGTTTCCGATGCTCGCCCATGTCAGCGAGATCAAGCAGACCCTGGCACTGGTCGAGCAAGCCTCGCAGGAGCTGCGCGAGCGCAATGTGCCCCAGGGCCTGGTCAAGCTCGGCGCGATGGTCGAGATACCGGCCGCAGCGCTGACGGTGCGCACCTTTTTGAAGTACTTCGATTTCCTCTCGATCGGCACCAACGACCTGATCCAGTACACCTTGGCGATCGACCGGGCCGATGAGGCGGTGTCGCAGCTCTACGACCCCTTCCACCCCGCCGTGCTGCGCCTGGTGGCCGAGGTCATCCAGGCGGCGAATGCCGCCGGCAAGGATGTCTGCGTCTGCGGCGAGATGGCCGGCGATACCGCGATGACCCGCTTGCTGCTGGGCCTGGGCCTGCGCAGCTTTTCGATGCAGCCCGCGCAGATCCTGGCCATCAAGCAGCAGGTGCTGCGGGCCGACACGCGGCGCCTGGTCGGCTGGGCCCAGCAGGTGATTGCGTCAGAAGATCCGGCTGGCGTGCTGGAGAGTTAAAGGCCTCGGCCCCGACTCATTCTGTGGGCGTGCGAAAGCGGCTGCGGTACTGGCCCGGCGTGGTGCCCAGCTGGCGGCGAAACGCGCGCTGCAGCGTGTCGGAGGTGTTGAAGCCGCAGGTCTGGGCTACCCGCTCCAGCGGGGCATCGGTGGCTTCGAGCTGCTGGCGGGCCGCCTCCACCCGCGCCGCTTCCAGGTAGGCGGCCGGCGTCATGCCCAGCTCGGTCTTGAAGATGCGGGCCAGCTGCCGGTCGCTCACATGCATCTGCTCGGCCAGGTCGGGCATCGACAGCGGCTGGCCCAGGTGCTCGGCGATGTACTGGCGCAGCTTGTCCATGCGGCGCGTGCTCGACAGCGGCTCGAGCATCACGCTGAACTGGCTCTGGCCGCCGGGGCGCCTCAGGAACATCACCAGCTGGCGCGCCACACGCGTCGCCAGCGTATTGCCAAAATCCTCGGCCACCAGGGCCAGCGCCAGGTCCAGGCAGGTGGTCAGGCCCGCTCCGGTCCAGATGCGGCCCTGCTGGATGTAGATGCGGTCGGCATCCACGTGGATGTCCGGGTGGTCCTGGGCCAGCTGCGCGGCGGTGGACCAGTGCGTCGTGGCCTCCTTGCCGCTGAGCAGGCCGGCGGCTGCCAGGATATGCGCGCCGACGCAGACCGAGGCCACGCGCCGGGACTGGCCCGCCAGCGTCTGCACCCACTGCACGACGGCCGGATCGGCCAGCGCCTGCACGCGGCCCTGGGCATCGGTGTCGACCGAGCCCGGCACGATCAAGGTATCGATCGCCTGGTGCTGCAGGCTGGAGAGGCGTATGTCGGGCAGCACGCGCACGCCCGCAGCCGTGGTGACGGGCTCGAGCGACTCGGCCGCCAGCAGCACCTGGTAGCCGCAGGGCGCGTCCATCTCGCGCTGCAGCAGCGCAAACACCTCGGGCGGGCCGCTGATGTCGAGCAGGTCAACCCGGTCAAACAACACGATCACCATCAGGCGTTCAGGGTGCGGCATGCGTTCTTTCATTCGAGGCCGGTGTCGGTTTCTGCGGCAAAGACGGCATTGTCCGCTGCGGGGGCTGTCCCTAAGATGCCTCCATGCCGCCACCACTGCCGGTGGCAGCAACCTCCTAACAAGGCAAGCACCATGCATACCCGCACTTTACGCGAACTCAACCAACTCGACGCCAAGACCGCCGTCCTGGCCCAGTCGACCCTGATTCTGGTGGACTACCAGAACACCTACACCCGGGGCGTGATGGCGCTCGAAGGCTGGGAGCCGGCACTGGACGCCGCATCCCGCCTGCTGGCCCAGGCCCGCGCTGTGGGCGCCAAGGTGATCCATGTGCAGCACGATGGTGGCGAGGGCTCACCCTATGACATCCGCGCCGAGATCGGCCAGATCCATGCCAGCGTGGCGCCGCAAGCCGGGGAGCCCGTCGTTGTCAAGACGGCCCCCAACTCCTTCCACAACACCGACCTGGCCCAGCAGGTCGAGGCTGCGGGCAACGAGCAGCTGGTGATCATCGGCTTCATGAGCCATATGTGCGTGACCTTCACTGCCGAAGGCGCCTTCCTGCGCGGCAAACGTGCCACCGTCGTGGCCAATGCCTGCGCTACCCGTCCACTGCAATCGGCCGCCGGCGCGGTCTCTGCCGCGCAGTTGCACCAAAGCGCGATGGCCACAATTGGTGATCTGTATGCGGTGGTGGTGGGCAGCAGCGCGGCGCTGGGATAAAACTGTCCTTCCGTCGCACACGCCCAAGCAAAAAGGCTGCTCCTGTTCGTCAGGGGCAGCCTTTTTGTCGAGGGCGCTCAGTGTTTAGACGCCTGCAGCGTGTGCCTGCTGGTCAGCGTGGTAGCTCGAGCGCACCATCGCACCCACGGCGGCGTGGGTGAAGCCCATCTTGTAGGCTTCTTCTTCAAACATCTTGAAGGTGTCGGGGTGCACATAGCGGCGCACAGGCAGGTGGCTGTTCGAGGGCGCCAGGTACTGGCCAATCGTCAGCATGTCGATGTTGTGGGCGCGCATGTCGCGCATCACCTGCAGGATTTCCTCGTCCGTTTCGCCCAGGCCCACCATGATGCCGCTCTTGGTTGGCACGGTAGGGTGCAGATCCTTGAACTTCTTGAGCAGGTTCAGGCTGAACTGGTAGTCGGAGCCGGGACGGGCCTCTTTGTACAGGCGCGGTGCGGTTTCCAGGTTGTGGTTCATCACATCGGGCGGGGCGGCCTTGAGGATTTCCAGCGCGCGGTCATCGCGGCCGCGGAAGTCCGGCACCAGGATCTCGATCTGGGTCGTGGGCGAGAGCTCGCGGATGTTCTTGATGCACTCGACAAAGTGGCCCGAGCCACCGTCGCGCAGGTCATCGCGGTCGACGCTGGTGATCACCACGTACTTGAGGCGCAGCGCGGCAATGGTGCGTGCCAGGTTCAGCGGCTCGTTCAGATCAAGGGGGTCAGGGCGGCCATGGCCCACGTCGCAGAATGGGCAGCGGCGCGTGCACTTGTCACCCATGATCATGAAGGTCGCCGTGCCCTTGCCAAAGCACTCGCCAATGTTGGGGCAGCTGGCCTCTTCACAGACGGTGTGCAGATTGTTCTGGCGCAGGATGTCCTTGATCTCGTAGAAACGGGTCGTGGGGCTGCCGGCCTTGACGCGGATCCAATCGGGCTTTTTCAGCACCTCGGCTTGCTGGACCTTGACGGGGATGCGCGCCAGTTTGGCGGCCGCCTTTTGCTTGGCCAGCGGGTTGTAGGTGGCAGCGGACTGTGCTTCGCGCACGACTTCATTGGTGCTCATGATGCTCACTTTAGTTGTTTCACCGCGTTCTGTGCGAGAGGCACGCACAAACCCGGAGGGGCCGTAGGCTCTGAGCAAGAACGGCCCGAGGCTGCTGCGCCGCCCCTTAGTGGGGAATAGGGCGTGCGCTGCGGCACCCGCTTATGCAGAACCGGCAGTCGCCAAGCGGGAGGACAACTCGCGCGCCAAGGTCTTGGCCACGTCCTCCCAGTCGGCGTTAACCCCAATTGTAGAAAGATCGACGGTTTGCAGCCCGGCATAACCGCAAGGGTTGATGCGGTGGTAGGGTTCCAGGTCCATCTTTACATTCAGGGCCACACCATGGTAGCTGCAGTGGCGGCTGATCTTGATGCCCAGCGCGGCAATCTTGCCCAGGCCGTCAAACACCGGCTCGGCTGCGGGGCTGGCGCCATCGCGCTGCACCGGGCGCTGGGCCAGCATCGCGTGGGAGAAGGGGTCATCGAGGCGCACATAGATGCCCGGGGCCCCTGCCACGCGGTGGCCGGTCACGCCCAGGGAGGCCAGGGTGCGGATCACGGCTTCTTCAATGCGGAACACATATTCTTTGACGAAGTAGCCGGCGCGCTGCAGATCGATCAGCGGGTAAGCGACCACTTGCCCCGGGCCATGGTAGGTGACCTGGCCGCCCCGGTTGGTTTGCACCACCGGAATGTCGCCTGTATGCAACAGATGGCTGGGCAGGCCCGCAATGCCCTGGGTGAAAGTGGCCGCATGCTCACAAATCCATAGCTCATCGGGCGTTTGCGGCGTGCGCTGCGCAGTGAATTGCTGCATGGCTTGCAGCGTGGGCTCGTAATCGGCCTGGCCAAGAAAGCGGGTCTGCATGGCGAAAAGCGGCCACCAAGGGCCGGCAAGGTTCACAAAGGTGACAACAAGGCCCGCTTACAGTACGACCTTGACCAGGGGGCTGGAGGTGAGCGCACGGTAGAGGTTGTCGAGCTGTTCGCGGCTGGTGGCCGTCACGGTGATGGTGACGCCCAGGTACTTGTCGCCGCTGCTGGGGCGCAACTCTATCTTGCTGGCATCAAAGAAGGGGTCGTGTTCCTTGGCGATGGCGGTGACCGCGTGGACAAAGCCGTCCTGATTGAGCCCCATCACTTTAATCGGAAAGTCTGAGGGGTATTCGATCAGGGAATCTTTGCGAGGATCGGTGCCGGAATCGCTGGGGTCTGCAGCAGGTGTATTGGTGCTCATTTTGCTATTAAAACAGAAGCTTGCAAGTGATGTGCCATCAGACGATAAGCCATCTTCCTGGTGTGGAATTTGTCGGATACAACTGACGCCAAAAGGGGCTGTAGGGAGGCTTGTGTGCCGCAAAAAAACAGACGCGCAACAAAACGCTTCCCGTTTGCAACGGGTTTATCCTTATAATCGCAGGCTTTGGCTAGGTTGTTCTGCCCGGGAGCCAACACTATGACAACAAATGCTCCACAAGAAGAACATGTGGCCGAAGAATCGGACTTCAAGCCCCTGACTGCACAAGAAGCAGCAGAGTGGCGCCAGCGCCATCCGCCGGTATCGGTGGTGCGTGTGGTGAAGTGGCAGCTGGTCGTCGGGGTGGTGCTCACCGTGCTGGTGGGTCTGGTGACGCAGCGGGCCGGATGGATGTGGTCGGTGGCATACGGTGCGGCGGCGGTGGTGATTCCTGCTGCCTTTTTTGCACGTGGATTGCGGCTGCATCTGGGGGCTGGGCAAGAGAATCTTGCGATGGTCCGGTTCTTTGGTTTGGAGATCGCAAAATTGGTGCTGACCGTGGTGCTGCTACTGCTGGCGCCACTGGTGGTGCCGGGACTCAACTGGTTGGCGCTGGTGTTGGGTCTGGTTGTAGTGATGAAGACGTACTGGTTGGCGCTTTGGCTGCTGACCAGATCTGCAAAAATTTTGTAATTGAGAAGAAGAGTTGTCCGATGGCCGCAGAAGCGAATGCACCCACTGCAAGTGAATACATCGTTCACCACTTGCAGCATCTTCAGAATATCAAGCAAAAGTCGATCATCGATTTCTCGGTGGTCAACCTTGATTCGATCTCAGTGAGCGTGATCTTGGGCGTGCTGGGCATCTTCGTGATGTGGCTGGCCGCGCGCACAGCCACCTCCGGCGTGCCTGGTCGTTTCCAGGCCGCAGTCGAGATGCTGGTCGAGATGGTGGATAACCAGGCCAAGGCCAATATCCACAATGCCCAATCGCGCAAGTTCATCGCTCCTCTGGCGCTCACCGTCTTCGTCTGGATTTTCCTGATGAACGCGATGGACATGCTGCCGGTCGACCTGCTGCCTCTGCTGTGGCAAGGCGCCACCGGTGACCACCACGCTTATCTGCGTGTCGTGCCTACCGCCGATCTGTCGACCACCCTGGGTCTGTCGACGGCCGTGCTGATCCTGTGCCTGTATTACAGCGTCAAGATCAAGGGTCTGGGCGGCTGGGCGCACGAACTGGTGTCCGCACCCTTTGGTACCAGCAAGAATCCTGTCTTTGCCGTGATCCTCGGCATCGTCAACCTGCTGATGCAGATTATTGAATACGTTGCCAAGACGGTGTCGCACGGTATGCGACTGTTCGGCAACATGTACGCTGGTGAGTTGGTGTTCATGCTGATTGCCCTGATGGGTGGCGCAGCCGCTATGTCGCTCTCTGGTGTGTTGCTCCCCGTGGGGCACATCATTGCAGGCACGATCTGGGCGATCTTCCACATTCTGGTGATTACTCTGCAGGCCTTCATTTTCATGATGCTGACGCTGATTTACCTCGGCCAGGCACATGAAGCTCACTAACTGTTCCCTTTCCTTTTTCTCTTAACCTTTCTTTTTTTTCTCAGGAGTCATCATGGAAAACGTTCTCGGTCTCGTCGCTCTGGCTTGTGGTCTGATTGTTGGTCTGGGCGCTATCGGCGCTTCGATCGGTATTGCTCTGATGGGCGGCAAGTTCCTGGAATCGTCGGCACGTCAGCCTGAGCTGATCAACGAACTGCAAACCAAGATGTTCATCTTGGCTGGTCTGATCGACGCTGCATTCCTGATCGGTGTTGCTATCGCTCTGCTGTTCGCTTTCGCCAACCCATTCCAACTGGCCTAAGCTCCGATCAACGCCGTAGATAGAAAGGTGTTGCCGTGAGTATTAACGCGACCCTGTTCGTTCAGGCCATTGTCTTCTTGATTCTGGTGCTCTTCACGATGAAATTCGTGTGGCCACCTATTGCCAAGGCGTTGGATGAGCGAGCAAAGAAAATCGCCGATGGTCTTGCTGCTGCCGATAAGGCAAAGTCCGAGTTGACAGCTGTGAACAAGCGCGTTGAGGAAGAACTTTCCGCAACCCGCAATGAGACAGCGTCGCGTATCGCGGACGCAGACCGTCGTGCCCAAGCAATCGTAGAAGAGGCCAAGGCCCGTGCTACCGAAGAAGGCAACAAGATCATTGCCGCCGCTCGTGCAGATGCCGAGCAGCAAGTGATCCAGGCGCGCGAATCGCTGCGCGAGCAAGTTGCAGCTTTGGCTGTCAAGGGTGCTGAGCAGATTCTCCGCAAGGAAGTCAATCCTGCGGTACACAGTGATTTGCTCAATCGCCTGAAGACTGAGCTGTAAGGAAGCAACGAAATGGCAGAACTCGCCACCATTGCCCGTCCTTACGCTGAAGCCTTGTTCAAGGCCTGCACCGACAAAGGTGCCGGCTTGAGCGACGCCCTGTCTTGGACGGACGAACTGGCGGCGATTGCCGCCGATCCGGAAATGCGCCTGCTGGCCGACAATCCCAACGTCACCAACGAACAGGTGATCGATGTGATGGCCGGTGTGACGCTGGCACGCGGTTGGGCCTTGTCAGACCTGGCGCGCAACTTCCTGCGTACGGTGGTGGAAAACCGCCGTCTGGATGCGCTGCCTGAAGTGGCCTCGCAATTTCGCGCGCTGGTGAACCGTAACAACGGTTCGTCGGATGCGCTGGTGTACAGCGCCTTCCCCATGGATGACTCCGCATTGAATGCGCTGGGCACCGTGCTGGAAAAACGCTTTGGCCGCCCACTGAATCTGAGCACCACCGTGGACGAGTCGCTGATTGGCGGCGTTCGCGTTGTGGTGGGTGACGAGGTGCTTGACACCTCGGTCAAGGCCCGTCTGGAACAAATGAAAGCAACCCTCACTGCGTAATGCAGTTCGAGGATTCGGCTAAACCATGAAAAGGAGTGAGTAATGCAACTCAATCCCGCAGAAATTTCTGAACTGATCAAGAGCCGCATTGAGGGTCTGTCAGGCAATTCCGATATCCGTAACCAAGGTACGGTGGTGTCGGTGACCGACGGTATCGTGCGCGTGCACGGCCTGTCCGATGTGATGGCCGGCGAAATGCTGGAATTCCCAGCCACCGCCGACGGTCAACCTTCCTACGGTCTGGCTCTGAACCTGGAGCGTGACTCTGTTGGCGCCGTGATTCTGGGTGAGTACACCCACATCTCGGAAGGCGACATCGTCAAGTGCACCGGCCGTATTCTGGAAGTGCCCGTGGGCCCAGAACTGGTCGGTCGCGTGGTGAACGCACTGGGCCAGCCAATCGACGGCAAGGGTCCTATCAACGCCAAGATGACCGACGTGATCGAAAAGGTTGCGCCTGGTGTTATCGCCCGTCAATCCGTGGACCAGCCCCTGCAATCGGGTATCAAGTCCATCGACGCGATGGTGCCCGTGGGCCGTGGCCAGCGCGAGCTGATCATTGGTGACCGCCAGACCGGCAAGACCGCTGTCGCGATCGACGCCATCATCAACCAAAAGGGCCAAGGCGTTACCTGCGTGTACGTGGCCATTGGTCAGAAGGCTTCGTCGGTCAAGAACGTGGTGCGTGCGCTGGAGCAAGCCGGCGCGATGGAATACACCATCGTCGTGGCCGCTACCGCTTCTGAATCCGCTGCCATGCAGTACGTGTCGGCCTACTCGGGTTGCACGATGGGTGAGTACTTCCGCGACCGTGGCCAAGACGCCCTGATCGTGTATGACGACCTGTCCAAGCAAGCGGTGGCTTACCGCCAAGTGTCGCTGCTGCTGCGCCGTCCACCAGGCCGCGAAGCGTTCCCTGGCGACGTGTTCTATCTCCACAGCCGCCTGCTCGAGCGCGCAGCCCGCGTGAACGCGGACTACGTGGAAGCCTTCACCAAGGGTGAAGTCAAGGGCAAGACGGGTTCGCTGACGGCTCTGCCTATCATCGAAACCCAAGCGGGTGACGTGTCGGCCTTCGTGCCTACCAACGTGATCTCGATCACCGACGGCCAGATCTTCCTGGAAACCAGCCTGTTCAACGCCGGTATCCGTCCCGCTATCAACGCCGGTATCTCGGTGTCCCGCGTGGGTGGTTCCGCTCAGACCAAGCTGATCAAGGGCCTGTCCGGCGGTATCCGTACCGATCTGGCGCAGTACCGTGAACTGGCTGCTTTCGCACAGTTCGCTTCTGACCTGGACGATGCAACCCGCAAGCAACTGGACCGCGGTGCCCGCGTGACCGAGCTGCTCAAGCAAGCCCAGTACAGCCCTCTGCCTGTCGCTCTGATGGCTTCGTCGCTGTTTGCCGTGAACAAGGGTTTCATGGACGACATCGAAGTCAAGAAGGTTCTGTCCTTTGAATCGGGTCTGCACCAGTTCCTCAAGACCAGCTACGGCGCCTTGGTGGACCGTCTGAACGAGAAGAAGGCTTTCGACAAGGAAGGCAAGGACGAAGCTGAACTGACTGCAGCCATCACTGCATTCAAGAAGTCCTTCGCTTAATCCGGTCGAGGAGTCATCATGGCAGCAGGCAAGGAAATACGCGGCAAGATCAAATCGGTGGAAAACACCAAGAAGATCACCAAGGCCATGGAAATGGTTGCCGCATCCAAAATGCGCAAGGCGCAGGAGCGGATGCAGGCAGCCCGTCCATACAGCGAGAAGATTCGCGCAATTGCAGCTCACCTGAGCCAGGCAAACCCCGAATATGTCCACCCCTTCATGGTGTCGAATGACGTCAAGAAGGTGGGCGTGATCGTGGTGACGACTGACAAGGGCCTGTGCGGCGGCATGAACACCAATGTGCTGCGTGCCGTGACGAACAAGCTCAAGGAACTGCAATCTGCGGGTGTCAGCACGGAAGCCGTGGCCATTGGCAGCAAGGGTCTGGGCTTTCTGACGCGCGTCGGTGTCAAGGTGGTGGCCAACGCTACCGCCCTGGGCGATACGCCGCATCTGGATGCGCTGATCGGCCCGGCCAAGGTTTTGCTCGACCAGTACGCTGAGGGCAAGCTGAGCGCGGTCTATTTGTGCTACACCAAGTTCATCAATACGATGAAGCAGGACTCGGTTGTGGAGCAGTTGCTGCCCCTGTCGCAAGAAGCGATCCAGGGCTCGGCACCGGCTGCATCCCACGGCTGGGACTATATCTACGAGCCCGATGCGCAAAGTGTGATCGACGAGCTGCTCGTGCGTTATGCGGAGTCGCTGATCTATTCGGCCGTTGCAGACAACATGGCTTCCGAGCAGTCTGCACGCATGGTGGCCATGAAGGCCGCTACCGACAACGCCGGCAACGTCATCAACGAGTTGAAGCTGATCTACAACAAGACGCGTCAGGCTGCGATTACGACCGAGTTGTCGGAAATCGTCGCAGGCGCCGCGGCTGTGTAATACAGCTCGACTGAAATCAATATTGGAGCAACAAATGGCTCAAGTACAAGGCAAGATTGTTCAATGTATCGGTGCGGTGGTGGACGTTGAGTTCCCCCACGGCAGCGTGCCTAACGTGTATGACGCACTGAAGCTCGAAGGCACTGCCCTGACGCTGGAAGTGCAGCAGCAGCTGGGCGACGGCGTGGTGCGTACCATTGCGCTGGGCTCGTCGGACGGTATCAAGCGTGGCCTGATGGTCACCAACACCGGCAAGGCGATCACCGTGCCCGTGGGCAAGGCAACCCTTGGCCGCATCATGGACGTGCTGGGTAACCCCATCGACGAACGCGGTCCTGTGGACCAGTCGTTGACCGCTTCCATCCACCGCAAGGCCCCCGCTTATGACGAGCTGGCCCCTGCACAGGAACTGCTGGAAACCGGCATCAAGGTGATTGACCTGGTGTGCCCGTTCGCCAAGGGCGGTAAGGTCGGTCTGTTCGGTGGTGCCGGTGTGGGCAAGACCGTGAACATGATGGAGCTCATCAACAACATCGCCAAGGCGCACAGCGGTCTGTCCGTGTTCGCCGGCGTGGGTGAGCGTACCCGTGAAGGTAACGACTTCTACCACGAAATGTCGGACGCCGGTGTGGTGAACCAGGAGTCGCTCAACGACTCGAAGGTTGCCATGGTGTACGGCCAGATGAACGAGCCACCAGGAAACCGTCTGCGCGTGGCGCTGACCGGCCTGACCATGGCTGAAGCGTTCCGTGACGAAGGCAAGGACGTGCTGTTCTTCGTGGACAACATCTACCGCTACACGCTGGCCGGTACCGAAGTGTCCGCGCTGCTGGGCCGTATGCCTTCGGCCGTGGGCTACCAGCCTACGCTGGCCGAAGAAATGGGCCGTCTGCAAGAGCGTATCACCTCGACCAAGGTGGGTTCGATCACCTCGATCCAGGCCGTCTACGTGCCAGCGGACGATTACACCGATCCATCGCCAGCAACGACCTTCGCCCACTTGGACTCCACCGTGGCGCTGTCGCGTGACATCGCTTCGCTGGGTATCTACCCTGCGGTGGACCCACTGGCTTCGACCAGCCGCCAGCTGGACCCCCAAGTGGTGGGTGAAGAGCACTACTCGGTAGCCCGCCAAGTGCAGGGTACCCTGCAGCGCTACACCGAACTGCGCGACATCATTGCGATTCTGGGTATGGACGAACTGGCTCCCGAAGACAAGCTCGTCGTGGCCCGCGCTCGCAAGATCCAGCGTTTCCTGTCGCAGCCTTTCCACGTTGCTGAAGTGTTCACGGGCGCTCCAGGCAAGTACGTGCCGCTGTCGGAAACCATCCGCGGCTTCAAGATGATCGTCAACGGCGAGTGCGACCACCTGCCCGAGCAAGCCTTCTACATGGTTGGCACGATCGACGAAGCCATCGAGAAGGCGAAGAAGATCTAAGCTTTGCAGAACGGGCTGCCGCACGCAGCCCCTCTCGCGAACTAGTTTCTTTTTCACTCTGAGGATCAAAGATGAACACCTTCCACGTTGATGTGGTCAGTGCTGAAGAATCCATTTTCTCCGGCGAAGCCCGCTTTGTGGCTTTGCCTGGTGAAATGGGCGAACTCGGTATCTACGCCCGCCACACGCCGTTGATCACCCGCATCAAGCCGGGTTCGGTGCGCATTGAGAAGGCCGACGGCGGCGAAGAGTTCATCTTCGTGGCTGGTGGCATTCTCGAAGTGCAACCCGACTGCGTGACCGTGCTGTCCGACACCGCTGTGCGCGGCAAGGACCTGGACGAGCAAAAAGCGGTTGAAGCCAAGCAAAAGGCTGAAGAAGCCCTCAAGAACGCCAAGGGCGAGCTTGACCTGGCCAAGGCCCAATCCGAGCTGTCCGTCATGGCCGCCCAGATTGCCGCCCTGCAAAAATACCGCAAGAAGCGCTGATCCGCTGTTTGCGCAACTGCCACAGGAAAACCACCGCATGCGGTGGTTTTTTTACGCCCGTAGCGGATGGGTCGGAGTGGGACCGGCCTGCAGCACCTGCTGCATATGAATGGTTTGCCACAGCGGGTCGGCATCCTGGTGCAGGCTGACAAAGCCCTGGCGCTGCCAAAAGGCCTGTGCGCCCGGCAAAAAAGGATGCGTGTGCAGGTAGAGCCGCTGCACACCCTGCTGCAGCGCCCGCTGCCGCAGCTGCGCGAACAACGCGCCAGCCAGGCCTTGGCGGCGCCAGGCCGGGTCCACATACAGGCGCACCACCTCGGCGGTGCCTGCGCTGGGCACGGCCAGGTGGGCAAAGCGCCCGTTATAGGCGCGGTAGGCAATGCTGCCGATGATGCGGTCGCCCTGCCAGGCCGCCAGCATGCAGCCGCCGGGCGGTGCATAGACCGAGGCAAAGTCGCGCAGATCGGCCTGCGGCGTGCTGGTATCGACCCGATCGCCAAACATGGCCTGGCGCGCCGCCTGCAAAAAGGCCGCCACCGGCGCGAGATGCTGAACGCGGCGGATGCCGTATGCGCTGGGTGTAGTGGGTGGGTGGTTCATGGCCATCAAACGGCCTGCAGCTTAGCATGCAGGCCCTGTAAATCGGCTACAGTACAGCCACTTTGGTTTCGCAAGAACATGCGCACGGCAGGGTGCCGGGGCATGAGGGAATCCAGGGAGCGCGAGCCGGCAGCCAGCGCCCCAAACGGAACTGCCCCCGCAACTGTAGGCCGCGAGCAGGCCATCCATGCGCCACTGAACTGCGGTTCGGGAAGGCGATGGTCTGCGCAGACCGGCCAGTCAGGAGACCTGCCAAGGTCATGCATTCACAATCCACTGGCAAGCCCCCGGTTTGCACAGAGAAACAGGCATGCCACCGGTTGTGCGCGCTGCAAGGCGAACGACGCAAGCGCCGGTGCGGCAAACCCATTCATGGCGGATGTGCGTGTGTTTTGATCATGACCGGCGGGGTGTCCGGGCGGTGAGCAGCGTCTCGTCTGCGCAAGGCTGTCCTGGCTCCACCGGGCAGCGCCCAGCACCGGATCGGCTCGCACGGCCCGCATGCCCAGCCTCTACCTGGAGAGACGATTCCGATGCCTGTTCGCCGTTTTGCGCTGCCTGCCCTGTTGGCTGCCTGTGTATTCATGCCGCTGTCCGCCTGGGCCGCCCCTTATCCGATGCAGCTGCACAACTGCGGCTACGAGGTGTCCCTCAAGCAGGCGCCCGCGTCGGTCGTCACCATCGGCCAGGCCGGCACCGAGATGCTGTATGCGCTGGGCCTGGGCGACAAGCTGGTGGGCACCTCGCTGTGGTTCAATGCCGTGCTGCCCCAGTTCAAGGCCATCAATGACAAGGTGCCGCGCCTGGCGGACAACGACCCGAGCTTTGAGTCGGTGATCGGCAAGCGCCCGGCGCTGGTGGTGTCGCAGTTTGAATGGATGGTCGGCAAGGACGGCGTCGTGGGCACGCGCGAGCAGTTCCATGACCTGGGCATTGCCACCTATGCGATGCCCTCCGACTGCGAAGGCAAGAACAACCTCAAGGGCGCCGATGGCACCCGCACCGCGGCCTACGATGTGCAGGCGCTCTACAAGAGCATCACCCAACTGGCACAGCTCTTTGATGTGCAGCCCCAGGGCGAGCGCCTGGTCAAGGACCTGCGCGAGCGCCAGGCCAAGGCGGTCGCCAAGGTCCAGGCCGCGCAGCAGCCCCATCTGACGGCTGCGCTGTGGTTCTCCAGCGCCGATCTGGCCATCGACCCCTACATGGCGGGCAAGAACGGGGTTGCCGGCTACATGCTGCAGACCTTGGGCCTGCGCAATATCGTCGACTCGTCCGAAGAGTGGCCCACCGTGGGCTGGGAGACCATTGCCAAGGCCAATCCATCGATCCTGGTGATCGCCCGCATGGACCGCCGCCGCTTCCCTGCGGATGACTACCAGAAGAAGCTGGAGTTCTTGAAGAAGGACCCGGTCACCCAGCACATGGATGCCGTCAAGAACAACCGCATCGTCATCGTCGATGCCGATGCGCTGCAAGGCTCGATCCGCCTGGTCGATGGCATGGAGCAGATCAGCGATGCGGTACGCAAGCTCGGCCCGGCGGCCGCGCGTTGATCAGCCGCTGATGCAAGGCCTTGCATGATGGTGGCAACGGCATCCGCGCGCCCATCGGCGCTGCGCCGGCCGCTGCATGGGGCCGCCTGGTGCCTGGGCGCGGCACTGGCGCTGCTGCTGAGCGTGGCGCTGGGCATCGCCGTTGGCGAGACGGCGCTGTCGCCCAGCCTGGTGCTGCAGGTGCTGGCCAACAAGCTGGCAGGTGCCAGCTATGCCATCGATCCCATCAGCCAGGGCATTGTCTGGAACTACCGCCTGCCCCGCGCGCTGGTGGCGGCCAGCTGCGGCGCGGGTCTGGCGGTGTCCGGCGTCATTTTGCAATCGCTGCTGCGCAATGCGCTGGCCGAGCCCTATTTGCTCGGCATCTCGGCCGGGGCCTCCACCGGCGCAGTGCTGGTGACTGTCGTCGGCATCGGTGCGGGCGCCATATCGATGACCGTGGGCGCCTTTTTTGGTGCGCTCTGCGCGTTTGCACTGGTGGCCCTGCTGGCCCATGCCGCCGGCAGCGGTGGCCTGCGCAACAGCGGCCAGATTGTGCTGGCCGGCATTGCGGGCTCGCAGCTGTTCAATGCACTGACCTCGCTGATCATCACCAAGTCGGGCAGTGCCGAGCAGGCCCGGGGCATCATGTTCTGGCTGCTGGGTAGCCTGAGCGGCGTGCGCTGGCCCGATACCGTGCTGACCGCCTGCATTGCGATCACCGGCCTGCTGCTGTGCCTGCTGCATACGCGCGCGCTCGATGCCTTCAGCTTTGGCAGCGAATCGGCGGCCGCGCTGGGCGTGCCGGTGCGCCGGGTGCAACTGGTGCTGCTGCTGGCCGCTGCGCTGATGACGGCCGTCATGGTCTCCATCGTCGGCGCGATCGGCTTTGTCGGCCTGGTCATTCCGCATGCCGCGCGCATGCTGGTCGGCGTCAGCCACGGCCGCCTGGTGCCTGCCAGCGCGATGATGGGTGCCGTTTTTTTGATCGCCGCCGATGTGCTCTCGCGCACCCTGATCCGGGGCCAGGTGCTGCCGATTGGCGTGATCACCGCCCTGGTCGGCGCGCCAGTATTTGCCTGCATTCTGCTCAAAAGCCAGCGGAGGCGCGGATGACGGCGGCAGCTCTGGTCACGGCGGATCAACCGGTGTTGCAGGCCTGCGCGCTGGGCCTGCGCCTGCAGGGCCGGCCGGTTGTCGAGCAGCTCAGCCTGCCGGTGCAGCGCCAGGAGATGCTGGGGCTGATTGGCCCCAACGGCTCGGGCAAGTCCAGCCTGCTGCGCTTGCTGGCCGGTGTGATCCGGCCCAACGAGGGCCAGGTGCTGCTGCAGGGCCAGCCGCTGCACAAGATGGGGCGCCGCGCCATTGCGCGCGAGCTGGCCCTGGTGGCGCAGATGGCCGAGACGCAGGATGCCATCAGCGTTGAAGACGCGGTGGCGCTGGGGCGCACGCCCTGGCTCTCGGCGCTGCAGCCTTTTGCCGCGCAGGACTGGGAGGCCGTGCAGCAGGCCCTGGATGCCGTGGGCATGGCGGAGCGCCGCCACAGCGCCTGGCACAGCCTCTCGGGTGGCGAGCGCCAGCGTGTGCATATCGCACGCGCGTTGGCGCAGCAGCCCGGTGTGCTGCTGCTCGATGAGCCCTGCAACCACCTCGATATCCACCAGCAGCTGTCGCTGATGGCCTTGATCCGCAGCCTGCCCGTCACCAAGGTCGTGGCCCTGCATGACCTGAACCAGGCGCTGGCCTGCGACCGGCTGGCCGTCATGCAGCAAGGCCGGCTCGTCGCACTGGGCCGGCCCGAGCAGGTGCTTGATGCCGCGCTGCTGGCGCAGGTTTTTCGCGTCGAGGCCAGCGCGCTGGTCGACCCCTGGGACGGCAGCCGCGTGCTGCGTTTTCGTCCGCTTTCTTCTTCCTGACTGTGAGCCGATATGCCCACCCTGAACCACCGAACCTGGCTACCTGTTGTGTTGAGCGCCTTGCTGTGCAGCCAGGCGGGTGCCGAGACTTTTGAAGTCAAGATGCGCAACCGCAGTGCCACCGGTCCGATGACCTATGAACCCGAGTTCCTGCAGATCAAGCCGGGCGACAAGATCAAGTTCCTGGCCAGCAGCAGCGGGCACGACGCGGTCAGCATCCCGGGCATGGCGCCCGCTGGTGCCAAGCCCTTCAAGGGCAAGATCAACGAGGAGATCGAGGTCAGCTTTGATGCCCCGGGCCTCTATGGCGTGCAGTGCCTGCCCCATTACGCGATGGGCATGGTGATGCTGGTGCAGGTGGGCGATGCGCCGCTGCCCGGCCTGCAGGTACCTGCCGAGGTGCCCGAGCGCGCGCAGCAGCGCTTCAAGGACATCGTCAGCCGCGCCTCGGTGCCGCGCTGAACCGCTATCGCAATTTTGGGCAACACCAGACAATGACTTATTTCAAATGGATGGCGCGCAGCAGCGGCCTGGCGGCGCTGGCCCTGGCGGCAGGCCATGCGCAGGCCGGCGCGCAGGACGAGGCCAAGGGCTTGATCGAAGGCGCGAGCCTGGGCATGGTCAACCGCATGGTCTATGAGCAGCTGGACTACCGGCGTGGCGACAGCACCCGCGTGGTGTCTGGCGGCGCGCGCTCGGACAAGGCCGCCGAAGCCGGCTATGGGCTGATGCTGAACTTCAGCTCGGGCTACACGCAAGGGGTGGTCGGCCTGGGGCTCGATGCGCATGCCTATGGCGGCATCAACCTGGGCTCGGACGCCGACAAGGTGCGCAGCAACCCGCGCTATATCGCCAAAGACGGCACGGACCTGCAGGACAGCTTTGGCCGCGCAGGGGCGGCGCTCAAGCTGCGCTGGTCGTCGACCGAGCTGAAAGTGGGCGAGATGCGCAGCAAGAACCCGATCTTTCACTCCTCCGACACCCGCCTGCTGCCCGAGACCAACCGGGGCTGGCAGATCAGCAGCAACGATATTGCGCAACTGACGCTGCAGGCCGGCCGCTTTACCCGCTGGGCCGACCGCAATGCGCGCAAGAACGGCCAGCCCCTGCTGGCCAATTACTCAGGCGTGCAAGGCGATGCCTTCAGCTTTGCCGGTGGCAGCTGGGCCACGCCCTGGAGCGGGCTGAGCCTGTCAAGCTACGTCGGCCAATACGAGGATGTCTGGAACACCTGGTACCTGGGCGGCGTCTACAAAAAGGCGCTGGCCGAGAAGCAAAGCCTCTCGCTGAGCCTGAACCTGTACCGCAACAAGGACACCGGCGCGGCCAAGGCTGGCCGGGTGGACAACCTGACCTGGAGCCTGATGGCGACCTATGCGGCCGGCATGCACCAGCTGGGCCTGGGTTACCAGAAGGTCGATGGCGATACGCCATTCGACTATGTCAACCGGGGCTCCATCTGGCTGGACAACGCGATGCAGCTGTCGGACTTCAATGCGCCGCATGAGGCGTCCTGGCAGCTCAAGTACGAGGCCGATCTGGGCCAGTGGCTGACGCCGGGCCTGCGCGCGGGCGTCGCCTATACACGCGGCTCGGGCATTGACTACAGCCGTGCCGGCAGCGTGTATGCCAACTACCTGGGCGCCAGCGGCCGTGGCGGCCGACACTGGGAGCGCGACATGCTGCTGCGCTACACCGTGCAGCAAGGCCAGGCCAAGGGGCTGGCGCTGCAGTTGCGCTACGGCGTGCACCGGGCCAACCAAACCCAGGGCGAGCTGAATGTGAACCAGGTGCGGCTGCTGGCGGAGATGCCCTTGCAGATTTTCTGAGGTAGTAGCGCGGCAAAGGAGGGCAATGGCGGCCAGCGCTGCCTGGCTGCAGGCCGCAGCCCAAGCGGCTATGATGGGCGCTCCCCCGATTGCCCATCCGTTCTTCGGAACGTCCCTGTCAGACCATGCAACGTCCTACCCGCCAGCGCGCCGCCATCGCCGATGCCTTTGCATCGCAAGGCCGTCCACTCTCACCCCAAGAGGTGCTGGAGATTGCGGGTGCTGCGCTGCCGGCCTTGGGCATTGCGACCGTCTACCGCAACCTCAAGTTGATGACGGAAGAGGGCCTGCTGCGCGTGGTCACCTTGCCCGGTGGCCTGCCGCTCTATGAGCCGGCGACGCACGACCACCACCACCACTTCCAGTGCAACAGCTGCCGCCGGGTGTTTGATATCCAGGCCTGCCCGGGCGACCTCAAGGGCATGGCGCCGCCGGGCTTTCTGGTCGAGGGCCATGAGATCACCTTGTACGGCCAGTGCAAGGACTGCCTCAGCGGTGCAGGGCCTGCAGCCTGAGGCAGCGTAAAAAGCGGCTTAGAGGTACTTGAGCCAGGTGATATCGCGCCTGCGGGCCTTGAAGGCGGCAAAGGCCTTCACCGCCGGGTACAGCGCAAAGCCCATGGCCACCGTGGTGATCCACACCATCCAGATCGCATCAAAGCCAAACACCTCGCCCTGGTTGTTGCCCCAGATCGCCTGCGCGCCCAGGTAGAGGAACTTGAGCACATAGAGGTGCAGCACATAGAAGAACATCGGCGCGGCGCCAAACACGGTCAGCGGTGCCAGCCAGCGCATCTGTGGCCGGCGCTCAAAGGCGCACAGCAGCAGCAGGCCGATGCCCAGGGTCAGCGCCAGAAACAAGAGGGATGGCGGGTACTTGGTGATGTTCAAAAAGCCCATGGCGCTGACGAGGAACGAATCGGCCACGACCCAAGGCTTGTCGCCATAGACGTTGGCGGCACGCAGCAGCACAAAGCCCACCAACAGGCCCAGGCCCCAGGTCAGCAGGCGGCGCTGGCGCTGCAGTGCATCGGCCCCCTTGGCAAACCAGGGGCCCATCGCGTAGCCCAGCGCGATCACGCCGATCCAGGGCAGCAGCGGGTAGGAGGTGCGCAGGCGCAGGCTGCTGCTCACATCGATCCAGCCCCGGTCATGCAGCACGGCCCAGAGCGTGTGCAGCGCATGGTCGGGCGCAAAGTGCAGGTGGTCGAGCAGGTTGTGGCCGGCGACCAGCAGCAGGCCCAGCGGAATGATCAGGCGGCGCGGCAGCCACACGAGGGCCGACAGCATCAGCATCGACAGGCCAATGGCCCAGATCACCTGCAGGAAGATCTTGGTGGGCGGGAACTGGAAGGTCCAGGCAAAGTTGACCACGGTCACCTCCAGCAGCACCAGAAACAGCCCACGCTTGAACAGAAAGCCCGAGGCCGCCGCGCGCCCGTCTTCGTACTTGCTGCCGTACAAAAAGGCTGACAGGCCCGTGAGCAGCACAAACACCGGCGCGCACAGGTGGGCGAGCAAGCGGCTGAAAAACAGCTCCGGGGCCGTCGCCGAGACATCCATCGGATCGGGCACCTGGTGGTGCAGGTAGAAGGTCTCGCGCACATGGTCGATCAGCATGAAGAGGATGACCAGGCCGCGCAGGGCGTCAATCGATTGCAGGCGGCTGGCGCCCGGCAGACCGGCAGCAGGGCTGCGGGAGAGGATGGGGGTGTCGGAGGACATGGAGAAGGCAGGCGAGAAGGGCGGGCGAAAGGTGTATCAAATGATATTGATTGCGCATTATCATTTATATCGACTGCCCGGTTGGGCTGGGAGGCAGAAATTCGCCGCCCGTGCGCCGTGCTCAGCCGATCAGCGGCTGGTCATCGAGTTCGTTACCTGCCGCCGAGGGTGCGGCGCCGCGTGGGAACTGCTGCTCCAGATGGTGCGAAACCTGGCCAATGGCCGCCAGCAAGGCCTTTTCGTACTGGCCACTGCGCAGGTCGCTGGCCAGGCTGTCGACCATCGCCTGCCACTGCGGGCCGCTGACGCAGCGCGATACCGCCCGGTCGGCGACGATCTCGATCGCATGGTCGGTCAGCAGCAGGTAGATGAGCACGCCATTGTTGTGTTCGGTATCCCAGACGCGCTGCTTGCCAAACTGCATCACCGCGCGCTCGCGCGCAGGCGCATCACGGCGGATATAGCTCCAGGGCAGGGCGCTTTCCACATAGACGCGGATCTGGCCGCTGTGCCTGGCCTCTGAAGCCGCGATGGCCTGCGCCAGGCGCTGCCGGGCGTCATCGGGCAAGGCATGGGAGGCATCGCGCTCCAGAAAGCGGTGGCGCAGTTGCCTGCCCCAGCGTTGCAACCAATGGCCCATCACCAACTCCCCGAGGCGCCACCGCCCCCAAAATTGCCGCCGCCGCCGGAGCTGAATCCGCCGCCGCCGCCAAATCCACCCCCGCCAAAGCCGCCTCCGCCGCCAAAGCCACCGCCGCCCCCGCCGATTGAGCTGCCCCCGCGCATGGTGCCGGCCAGCAAGACCACAAAGAGCGCAGCGACGCCCGCGCCAATGCCCAGCAGCACGCTGGAGGTGAGCCAGGCCGCTACCAGGCCTGCTGCGCCGCCGGTGGCCAGCGAGCCCAGCGCGCGGCCCAGCATGCTGCGCAACACGCTGCCGCCCACCATCACAAAGATAAAGAAGAACAGCAGCAGCTGCGCCGGGTCATCGGGCAAGGCCGACGACGCCTGGTTGCGGCTGGGCGCTGTGGTTCGGGGCGGCGGCAGCGCCTCGCCCTTGATCAGCGCGCTGATCTGGGCCAGGCTGTCGCCAATGCCGGCGGCAAAGTAGCCGGCGCGGAAAGCCGGCGCCATCGTCTGGTCAATGATGCGCGCAGCGCGCAGATCGGGAATCGCGCCTTCCAAGGTCTTGGCGACCTCGATGCGCATGCGCCGGTCGTCCTTGGCCACCAGCACCAGCAGGCCATCGCCCACGTCCTTGCGGCCAATCTTCCAGGTGCTGGCCACACGCTGGGCATAGGCGGCAATGTCTTCGGGGCTGGTGCTGGCGACCATCAGCACCACGACCTGCGCGCCGGTGTCGCGCTCCAGCGCCGTCAACTGGGCTTCGAGCTGGGCCTGGTCCTGCGCGCTCAAGGTGGCGGTCTGGTCGATCACATGGGCGCTGAGCGCCGGCACCGGCTGCACGGCAGCGCGCGCTGGCGCGCTGAGCCAGGGCAGCAGCACGGCCACTGCCAGGGCCAGCACCCAGGCCAGCGGCGGGCGCCAAGCGGGCATCCGGGCCATGCGCTTACTTCCGCTCGGACGAGAAGTCGACGCTAGGCGGCTGGGAAATCTGGGCCTCGTTCTGCACCGTGAAATTGGCCTTGGGCTGGTAGCCAAAGACCTTGGCCGTCAGGTTGGTGGGGAACACGCGGGCCTTGATGTTGTAGGCCTTGACGGTGCCGATGTAGCGGTCCCGCGCCACGGCAATGCGGTTTTCTGTACCTTCCAGCGTCACGCGCAGATCGCGGAAAGCCTGGTTCGCCTTGAGCTCGGGGTAGCGCTCCGAGACCACCATCAGGCGCGACAGCGCGCTCGACAGCTCGCCCTGGGCCTGCTGGAACTTGTTGAAAGCCTCGGGGTTGTTCACCAGCTCGGGCGTGGCCTGGATCGAGGTGGCCTTGGCCCGTGCCTCGATCACCTTGGTCAGCGTATCCTGCTCGAAGTTGGCCTCGCCCTTGACGGAGGCCACGATGTTGGGCACCAGGTCCGCACGGCGCTGGTACTGGCTCAGCACCTCGCTCCAGGCGGCCGTGGATTCTTCGTCCAGGCGCTGAAAATCGTTATAGCCGCAGCCCGTCAGTGCCAGCGCTGCGGCTGCTACCACCAGAAATCGTTTCCATGCGTTCATGAGGGCTCCTCGCCATGTTCAGAGCCGCCATTGTTACCGATCTGGCAGCGGTCCATTGTCAGCGATTATTGACGGTCTGAGGGGTGCATGACCGGCATGCCTGCGTCGGCGCATGCAGTAGGATCGCCAGATGGACGATATCGTGAAACAAGCCATGGCCAAATGGCCCAACGTGCCCGCCTGCTGGGGCTGGCTGGCGCTGGATGCGCGCGGCAACTGGTGGCTGCGCGATGCGCAGGCCCAGGCCGCCGGCGCTTTTGCCAGTGGCCTGCCAGGCGCCAAGGGCTCGCGGGTGGAGCATGACAAGCTCGCGCAGTTCATTGCCCGCAATTACCTCGCCGATGCCCAGGGCTGCTGGTATTTCCAAAATGGCCCGCAGCAGGTGTTTGTGGAGCTGGAGGCCACCCCTTGGGTCTGGCGCGCGCAGTGGCGCGATGAAGCCCTGCTGCTGCATGCCCATACTGGCGCGGTGCTGGCGCCTGCGCAGGTGCAGGCGGTGCTGGCTGATGAGCAAGGCGCCGTCTACCTGCACATGGACCAGGGGCTGGGCATTGTGCATACGCAGGATGTGCTGGATGTGTCGCAGGCCCTGGAGCAGGGCCTGCTGCCCGAGCCGACCGAGGTAGCCAGCGTGCTGCTGGAAAAGCGCTATGGCTTTGTGCGCTCTCCCGCTGCGCTGAAGGCGGCGGGCCAGGCTTGATCTTTTAGCGGGCGCAGTGGACAGCCTGCTTATTGCGCTTGCTCCACCATGTACTGCACCGCCGCATGGATCTCTTCATCCGATGCGCTGGAGCCGCCGCGTGGGGGCATCGCGCCCTTGCCGCTGATGGCGATCTTCACCATGCTGTCGATGCCCTGGGCGATATAGGGTGCCCAGGCGGCCTTGTCACCGAACTTGGGCGCGCCCGCCACACCAGCGGCATGGCAGACAAAGCAGGCCTTGTCATACAGCGCCTTGCCATTGACGGCGGCGTTGGCTGTGGGAGCAGCGGCGGCAGGGGCAGCGGCTGCAGCGGCTGCAGGCTCGGCGCTTGCCGCAGCAGGGGCACTGGTGGCGGCCGGTGCAGCCGCAGCAGAAGCAGCGGCGGGGGCGGCACTGCCCGCATCGGCGCTGGCCGCGGCAGGGCGCTGGGGTTCGTCAAATTTGGCGCCTGCGGCATTGGCCATGTAGACCACGCCACGCGCGATTTCGGCGTCTTCAAAGTCACCCCCGCCTTGCGGGGCCATGGCGCCCTTGCCGGCCAGGGCCGAGTGCAGCAGCGCTTCGAGGCCGGTCTTGATGCGCGGCGCCCAGGCAGCGGCATCTTCAAACTTTGGGGCGCCGGCGGTGCCGGTGGCATGGCAGGTGGCGCACTGGGCCTGGTAGACCTCCTGGCCGGATTTGAGGGGGCGGTTGGCGTCGCGTATTTCGACCGAGCCCACTTTCTGCAGCCGGCTTTCGATGGAGCCCGCGTTATCGGCGGCGCCGGGGCCGGATTTGTTGGCAGAGGTCACATAGGTCACCAGACCGATGATGGCAAAAACCGGAATCACAAAAGCAAAGATCACCGTCCACAAAAACTGCTTGGGTGTTCTGACCGGGCCCGTGTGTGCTTCTTCTTGCTGGATGTCGCTCATGGCTTCCTCAAATTCTTTGGGGGCTTGTTGTTCATCGTGCAGAGGCCAAAATCATTATATCGACGGGTTTTTTGGCATGGCCTCCGGGCTAATACCTGCAGGCAAACCGCCACACTTGCGGCGCCGGCGCATAAAAAAATGGCTTGCCAGGGGGCTGGCAAGCCATTGTGGGGCCGCAACTGCGGGCGTTAACCTATGGTTTGCCAGCAGTGGGCGCCGCCTGTGCGACAGTGTCGGCCGGTGCCGGATCGGTCCAGCCGCCGCCCAGCGCCTTGTACAGGCCGACCTGGTTTTGCAGCTGGGTCAGGCGCACTTGCACCACCGCTTGCTGCAAGGTGAACAGCGAGCGCTGCGCATCGAGCAGGTCCAGGTAGCTGGCCACGCCGTTCTTGTAGCGCAGGTCCGATAGCTTCAGGCGTGCCGACTCGGCCTCGACCTGGGCTTGCTGCGACTGCAGCTGGTCGGACAGCGTCTGGCGGCTGACCAGGGCATCCGACACTTCGCGGAACGCCGTCTGGATGGCTTTCTCATACTGCGCTGCAGCAATCTGCGTCTGCACCTGCGCCACTTCCAGGTTGGCCTGGTTGCGGCCGGCATTGAAGATCGGTAGGTACAGCGAAGGCGCGATCGTGAAGCCCTTGGATTTGGAGTCGAACAGGTCGGACAGCTCGGAGCTGGCAAAGCCGGCGCTGGCCGTCAGCGAGATCGCCGGGTAGAACAGCGCGCGCGCCGCGCCAATGTTGGCATTGGCGGCGATCATGGTCTGCTCGGCCTGGCGCAGGTCGGGGCGGCGCAGCATCAGGTCCGAGGGCAGGCCCGCTGGCACATCGGCCATCACCGGCAGATCGGTCAGGCGCTTGCCCTGCAGGCTGGTCAGCAGCTCGGCCGGTGGCGTCTGGCCCAGCAGCAAGGTCAGGGCGTTGACATCCAGCGCGCGCTGGCGCAGTTGCTGGGCCAGGGTGGCCTTGGCGTTTTCCGTCAGCGACTGGGCCTGGCGGTAGTCCAGCTCCGAGGCCACGCCGGCGTCGAGGCGCAGCTTGGACAGCTTGATCGACTCTTCCCGCGTCTCCAGCGTGCGGCGCGAAATGTCGATCAGCTCCTCGTCGGCCTGCAGGGTCAGCCAGGCATTGGCGACCGAGGCCACCAGGCTGATCTGGGCCGACTTGCGGCCTTCTTCGGTGGCCAGGTACTGGGCCAGAGCCTGCTCCTTGAGGCTGCTGATGCGGCCAAAGAAGTCAATCTCCCAGCTCTGGATGCCGACACCTACGCTGAAGGCATTCGCATAGCCGCCCGTGATCTGGCTGCGCTGGCGCGAGGCTGCACCCGAGACGCCCACTTCCGGAAAGCGCTGGGCGTCCTGGATCTGGTATTGCGCACGGGCCTGGGCGATGTTGAGCACCGCCACGCGCAGGTCACGGTTGTTGTCCAGCGCGGTCTGGATCAGCTGCTGCAGGCGCGTATCGGTGAAGAAGTTCTGCCAGGGAATATCGGCAGCGGCCTGCTGCGTCTCTTCCGTGGCCACCGGGTACTGCGCAGCCACCGGGGTGGCAGGCTTATCCAGTGATGGAATCAGCGAGCAGCCCGAGGCCAGCAGGGCCGCAGCCAGAACGGTTGGTATCAGTTTCTTATTCATGGTGGGTTCCTTTCCCCACATTGGCAGACAGAACGGCGTCGTGTCCGCTATCGGGCGAATGCGGCGCGGGCGGGCTGCCTTGCGGTCCCTTGTCCTGCTCGCCCTTGCGGCCAAACAGACGGAAGACCTCGACAAAGAACACCGGCACCAGGAACACGGCCAGGAAGGTGCCGATGATCATGCCCCAGAACACGCCGGTGCCGATCTCGTGCTGACTCACGGCGCTGGCGCCCGAGGCGATGTACAGCGGCACCACACCCAGGATGAAGGCGAGCGAGGTCATCAGGATCGGGCGGAAGCGCAGGTGGCCGGCTTCGAGCGCTGCATCGAGCGCGCTCATGCCCTGGTCGTGCAGGTCCTTGGCGAACTCCACAATCAAGATGGCGTTCTTCGCGGACAAGCCGATCACGGTGATCAGCGCCACCTGGAAGTAGATGTCGTTGGGCATGCCACGCAGGTGCATACCGGCAACGGCGCCCAGCACGCCCAGTGGCACCACCAGCAGCACGGCCAGCGGAATGCTCCAGCTCTCATACAGCGCTGCCAGGCAGAGGAACACCGCCAGGATCGAGAACGCGTACAGGATCATCGCCGACGAGCCGGCTTTCTTTTCGTCCAGCGACTGGCCGGTCCACTCGTAGCCAAAGCCTTGGGGCAGCTCGGCCGAGAGCTTTTCCATCTCTGCCATCGCGTCACCGGTGGTGTAGCCGGGCTTGGCCTGGCCGGTGATGCTCATCGACGGATAGCCGTTGTAGCGCGACATCTGCATCGGGCCGGTGATCCACTTGGCGGTCACCAGGGTCGAGAGCTCGACCAGCTTGCCATCCGCATTGGGCACGGTCAGCTTCAGCACGTCCTCGGGCTGCATGCGGGTGGCGGCGTCGGCCTGGATGGTCACGCGCTGCATATAGCCCTTGTTCGGGAAGTCGGTCGAGTTGCTCGAGCCCAGTGCCGTCGACAAGGTGGTGGCGATATCGCCCATGCTGACCTTTTGTGCCGATACCGCATTGCGGTTGATATCGACCTGCCACTGCGGCGCGTCGTCCACACCGTCAAAGCGCATACCGGTCAGGATGGGGCTCTTGCTCGCCTTGGCGATCAGGTCATTGCGGGCCTTGAGCAGCTCGGCGTGTCCATGGTTGCCCCGGTCCTGCAGACGGAAGGTAAAGCCATCGCTGTTGCCCAGCTCGGAGATCGACGGTGGCACCAGGGTGTAGATGAAGCCGTCACGCAGGCTCATCATCGCGCCCATGGCACGGCCTGCGAACGACGAGGCGTCCGAGCCCGGCGCGGTGCGCTCGGACCAGTCCTTGAACACCGTGAAGGCCAGACCCATGTTCTGCGCTTGACCGGCAAAACTGAAGCCCAGAATGCTCACGATGTTGGCCGTCTCGGGTTGCGCCAGGGCAAAGTCTTCGAGCTGCTTCATGGTCTCGCTGGTGCGCTCCTGGGTGGCGCCCGGGGGCAGCTGCACCAGGGAGATCACATAGCCCTGGTCTTCCACCGGCAGGAACGCAGTGGGCAGTGCCTTGAAGCCAAACACCACACCAACGATCACCGCTGCATAGACCAGGAAGGCCATGAACGTGCGCTTGACGACGCCGACCAGGGTCTTTTGGTAGCCCTTGGTGGCCTTGCCGAACATGCGGTTGAACCAGTTGTAGAAGGGGCCCAGCAGGCCGGTCTTCTTGTCATGCGCATGGCCCTTGGGAATGGGCTTGAGCATGGTGGCGCACAGCGCAGGCGTCAGGGTCAGTGCGAAGAAGCCCGAGAAGAAGATCGAGATCGCCATCACCAGCGAGAACTGGCGGTAGATATTGCCGGTCGCGCCCGAGAACATGGCCAGCGGGATGAACACGGTCACCAGAATCACGGTAATACCGACCACGGCACCCTGGATCTGGCCCATGGCCTTGATCGTTGCCTCCTTGGGCGATAAGCCCTCTTCGGACATGATCCGCTCGACGTTCTCGACCACCACGATCGCATCGTCCACGACGATACCGATCACCAGCACCATCGCGAACATCGACAGAATATTGATGGTCAGCCCCACGCTGTACATCACCGCAAAGGCCCCGAGCAGCGCAATGGGCACGACGATGGTCGGGATCAGGGTGTAGCGGATGTTCTGCAGGAAGATCAGCATCACGATGAACACCAGCACGATGGCTTCGAGCAGGGTGTGCAGCACTTTTTCGATCGAGATCTTGACGAACTTCGAGGTGTCATACGGCGCGGCCCACTTCACACCGGCTGGCAGGAAGGGTTCGAGCTCGTCCATCTTGCTGTAGACCTCTTTGGCGGTGGCCATCGCGTTTGCGGTCGAGGTCAGCTGCACGGCCAGCGCCACGGCGGGCTTGCCATCCAGGCGCGAGTTGGTGGCATAGCTCTCGGAGCCCAGCTCCACGCGCGCCACGTCCTTGAGGCGCACGGTCGAGCCGTCCGAGTTGGAGCGCAGCACCACCTCGCCAAACTCTTCGGGCGTGGACAGCTGGCCCGGCACGACGATGGTGGCGTTCATCATGGTGCCCGGCAGGCTCGGCGTATCGCCCAGCGCGCCACCGGAGATCTGCTGGTTCTGCGCGGCAATGGCGGCATTGATCTGTGCGATCGACATGCTGTAGCCCTGCAGCTTGGCAGGATCGACCCAGACGCGCATCGCGCGGCCGGCCGCAAACAGCTGGGCCTTGCCCACGCCGTTCAGACGCTGGATTTCCGGCACCACATTGCGGTTGACGTAATCGGAGATTTCGTCACGCGAGGTTTCGCCAGTGTCCGACTGGAAAGTCAGAATCATCAGGAAGTTGCTCATCGACTTGTCGACGCGCACCCCCAGCGATTGCACGATGCTGGGCAGGCGCGGCGTGGCGCGGGCCAGCCGGTTTTGCACATCCACCTGGGCCAGGTCGGGGTTGGTGCCGGGCTCGAAGGTCACGGTCAACTCGCCGCTGCCGGTGGCAGAGGCAGACGACGACATGTACATCAGGCCTTCGGCGCCGTTGATTTCCCGCTCGATCAGCTGCAGCACCGAGTCGGTCAGGGTCTGCGCGGTTGCGCCAGGGTAGGTCGCCGTCACCGTGATAGTGGGCGGCGCCACGCTCGGGAACTGCGCCACCGGCAGTCGGGTAATGGACACGATACCTGCGAGGACCACGAAGATCGCGATCACCCAGGCAAAAATCGGTCTGTGAATAAAGAACTTTGACATTCCGCTGTGTCCTGTTTATTTGCTGGCGGCGGTGTTGCCTGCAGCTTCTGGCGAGGCGGCGGGCTTGTCCGCAGCGGGTGCCTCAGCCTGGGGCGCTGCCCCCGCTGCGGGAGCCGCTGGCGCTGCCGCCTTGTCGCTCGGGTTCTTCCATGGCACTGGCGTGACGTGTGTCGCGCCCATGCCCAGCTTGATAAAGCCATCGACCATGACCTGGTCGCCCGCCTTGAGGCCTTCGCTCACCACCCAGTTCGTACCCTTGGACTGGCTGATCTGCACGGGCCGTGGGCTGACCGAGCCGTCGGCGGCGACGATCATCACGGTGTTGCCCTTTTCATTGCGGGTCACGGCCTGCTGGGGCACCAGCACGGCGTTGTCCACTTGGGCTTCCTGGATGTGCACACGCACATACATGCCCGGCAGCAGCAGGTTTTCGGGGTTGGGCAGCTCGGCGCGCACGCTCACCTGGCCGGTGGCTGGGTCCACCGTCAGATCGGTGAACAGCAGCTTGCCGGGGTGGGCATAGGGCTTGCCGTCGTCGGTGTAGACGATGACCTTGGCGGCGTTGTCACCAGCCTTGGCCAGCTTGCCGGACTTGAGCGCCTCCCGCATGCGCAGGATGTCGGACGAGGACTGCGTCACGTTCACATACAGCGGGTTGATCTGCTGGATCACGGCCAGCTCGGTCACACCGCTTTGGCCCACCAGCGCGCCTTCGGTCACCAAAGAGCGGCCAATGCGGCCGGAGATCGGTGCCGTCACCGAGGCATAGCCCAGGTTGATGTTGGCGTTGGTGACAGCGGCTTTGCCGGCCGCGACCTGGGCCAGTGCGGCCTTTTCGTTGGCGACGGCAACGTCGTATTCCTGCTTGCTGATGGCGTTGGCTTCGACCAGGGGCTTGTAGCGGCGGGCGGTGGATGCGGCCTGGGCCAACGTTGCCTGGGCCTGGGCCAGAGTCGCCTGTGCGCTTTCCAAGTTGGCCCGGTAGGGCGCATTATCGATCTGGAACAGCACCTGGCCGGCCTTGACGTCCGAGCCTTCGGTGAACAGGCGCTTTTGCAAGATGCCGGCTACGCGTGCACCCACTTGGGCCACCCGCACGGGCTCCAGGCGACCGGGCAGGTCGGAGACCACGGGGATGCTCTCGAGCTTCACCGTCAGAACGCTGACCTCAGGCGGCTTGGGTGCGCCTCCTTGCTGGGCTGCGTGTTCGTCTTTCTTGTTGCCGCAGGCGGTCAAGACCAGGGCAGCCACCAGCGTCAGAGCCAGCACACCGGTTGTACGGCGTGGGCTGGTAGCGGCTGGGCGGTTCCCGGTAGATTGGTTTGCTTCATACATCTGCTGCATGAAAGTCCCTTCGGTAGATGAGAAATGGTAAAGATGGAGAACCCGGAGGTCCCTCTAGGGCTTGTCTCACATCCGGGCGCGGATGATCCTCAATTCCCATGAAATTGCTGCGCGATTATACATACATGCGCAAATGTATAATTGTCGAAATTTGATAAATAACGCACGGCCTTTGGGTTGACAAACAGGGGTCATGTGATTGCAAGAACGGAATACAAGCGATGGCCCGACGTACTAAAGCAGAGGCAGATGAGACCCGCATCAAGCTGCTGGATGCGGCAGAACAGGTGTTCTTTGAGAAGGGCGTTGCGCGCGCCTCGCTCAACGAAATCGCCCAGCGGGCAGGTGCGACCCGCGGGGCGGTGTACTGGCATTTCAAAGACAAGGTCGATGTGTTTTCATCGATGCTCGATCGCATTTGCATGCCCTTCGAGGAAATTTGTGACGACAAATACGGTGACCTCGCGCCGCTGGACCGCATTCGCCGGTCCATCTATGCGGTGTTTGACAGTATGGATGGGGATGAACGCCGCCGCAAGGTGTTTGACACGGCGCTGTTCAAGCTCGAATACGTCGGTGAGCTCGAGAGTGTGCGCGAAGGCCATGTCGAGAGTTTTGCCTGCTCGCAGCGCAAATTTGCCGCAGATCTGGAAGAGGCCGCCAGCCGGGACCAGGTGCAGATGCAGATGACGCCCCAGGAGGCGGCGCTGGGCTTGCACTCCCTGTTTGTTGGGCTGATCCATGGCTGGGTGCTCAATGAGGGCAACTTTCCACTGCGCAGCATGGGTGAAAAAGCGGTCGAGGCCTATCTGGCCGGCCTGGGCTTTGGCCCCGGCAAGCTGGCTGCAGGCCGCTAAAGGTTTTTGATGGGCTGCCCCTGGCGCGATGCCCGGGCGACAACTGAACGGCCAGGGCATCCAAGCCATGCCATAATCTGCGGGTTGATCTGCAGCGCATGGCGTCTGCAGCTTGTGCGGCTGTAGCTCAGTGGATAGAGTATTGGCCTCCGAAGCCAAGGGTCGTGGGTTCGATCCCCGCCAGCCGCACCAACGAGTCACTTCAGATTGTCTCGAATCATCTCGAAACCCGCATGTTTTCTAGCATTGCGGGTTTTTTGTTGTCTAAGGTAGTCTCATTTGGTCTATGGACATACCAACATTTTCTTGGTATTTTTGTTGGTATCTGACGTACCAACAGCCCTAGATACCAACAATGTCACTGAACGACACCTTCATCAAGCAGGCCAAACATTCGGGCAAGCCCGCAGGCGACAAACATAGTGATGGCGGTGGCCTGTACCTTCACATCAAGGCCGCAAGCAAGTATTGGCGGATGGCCTACCGGTTCGGGGGCAAGCAAAAGACATTGGCGCTTGGGGTCTACCCTGCCGTCACTCTGGCGCAGGCCAGAAAGCGCAGGGATGAGGCCAAGGCCCAAATCGCTGAAGGTCTTGACCCCGGCATCGTTAAACAGGCAGAAAAAGCTGCCCGTGTTGTTGCCGGAGAAAGTACGTTCGAAGCGGTAGCCCGTGAATACCATGGCGTCAAAAAATCGGGATGGAGTGAAAAGTACGCCGAGAAGTGGCTCCGAGGGCTTGAGAAGGACATCTTTCCCTATGTCGGTCCGTTGCCGTTATCTGGCATCACCGCGCCGATGATGCTGAACGCAGTGCGAA
This sequence comes from Comamonas sp. MYb21, assembly GCF_037479395.1. Classification (NCBI taxonomy): domain Bacteria; kingdom Pseudomonadati; phylum Pseudomonadota; class Betaproteobacteria; order Burkholderiales; family Comamonadaceae; genus Comamonas; species Comamonas sp. MYb21. The sequence continues at coordinate 158,070 of NZ_JBBGZC010000006.1, forward strand.
AGGTCGAGAAGCGGGGCAACCGCGACGCAGCACATACCTTGACCCAGAATTCAGGGCAAGTGTTTCGGTATGGCATCCAGACTGGCCGCTGTACGCACAACCCTATGCCAGACTTGCGCGGCGCGTTGGAACCAGTAGTCGTGAAACACATGCCTGCCGTTTTGGAACCATTGAAGGTTGGAGAGCTACTGCGGGCCTTCGACACCTACAGTGGTCAGCCCATCACCAAGGCGGCGCTGCAACTGTCGGCACTTTTATTCCAGCGCCCAGCCAACATTCGCAAGATGGAATGGTCTTGGATCGACCTTGACGCTGGAATGCTGACCATTCCTTCAGCATCCATGAAGCGCACTGTCGCACAGAAGTTGAATGGCAGACCGCACTTTGTTCCGCTGGCTCCGCAAGCCGTGGAGGTGCTGCGCGAGATTCAACCACTTACCGGGTATCGAACATTTGTCTTCCCTTCCACTCGGGGGGAGGGCCGCCCGATGTCCGACATGACGATTAACGCCGCGCTGCGCCGTCTTGGTTATTCCGGCGATGAAATGACTGCCCATGGTTTCCGTGCGATGGCGCGCACATTGATCATTGAACGGTTGCCCGGAATTCATACCGACGTTATTGAAGCCCAGCTTGCGCACGGCAAGTCTGGCCCGCTAGGTGCCGCATATGACAGGGCCGAGTTCATGGATCAGCGCCGAACAATGATGCGGACATGGGCGGATTACTTGGACAAATTGAAGGCTGGCGCTGACGTGACTCCATTCAAGTCAGTCGGCCAGCGTTGATGAAGTTGGATGGCAATCCTATGAGTCAACACCCGCACAAGCGGTTTCCGCTGACGGACGCAATTTATCAACGCGCAAGCCATGTTCTGAAGAATTGCAATCGCAATCAATGGCAAGCCAGCACGAACACACTGCGAACAGAAATGGACGCGTTGAAGGTCAGCCTGCATAGCAAAGAATTGGAAGAGTTCAGCGGTGAATTCGCGCGTCGTCTGATTCAGGATGGGGGCTGGGAACTTCAATTCTTTCCTGACTACATGCGCGACGAAAACGGTACATGGAACTTCACCGCCGACGATGCGGCGGCGCTACTGGGAAACTGGCCCGATCCGACGTGGTTGCCCGATGGATGCCCTGATCAGCAGTTTTCAGACATCGAAATCCTGGAAGAAATTCTTCATCAACGGCGCCGGAGTCCACAGGACGGCCAACCGACAGACGCCCAGTGCTACGCCCTGATTGCGCTGGAAAAGGTGTTCATGGTTGATGTCTTATTTTCCGAACGGAGCAAGAATGGACGATCCACAGATCAATCCATGTTTCAAGCGTCCATGCTTGCCACCGAGGCCATGGAAATGGTCTGCATCGCCGAGCGAGAACAGATGCTGGCGCGGCTCCCGACCGCTACAACAGATCGGATACGCGAGATTGAAGCGGAAGTCCTGAAGGACGCAAGACGCGTCATGGCTAAATCCGCTGCGGAAGCCAGATGGATCAATGATCCGAAAGCCATCGCGAAGCAACAAGTTAAAGAATGCTGGGAGATGTGGCAGGCCGCGCCGCAGAACTACAAAAGTGCTACGGCCTTCGCCCGGGACATGCTGTCCAAGTACGAAGACTTGGAGAATCCAGATGTCATTCGGCGCTGGTGCCGCGAATGGCAAGATGAGTCCGCCAGCAACATCATGACCCCGCCTGCAGCGTCATGACGATGCCAGCATGGTGCCAGTTCGAATTCAGGAATTGCATGCTGAAATTGCTTCATACCGCCCAACACGAGTTATGGCGGACATCAATATGGAGCTCATCAATGCATCAAATTAATTCATCCATTCGCCCCAAAGCCGCCGCCGAATTCTTGGGTATCGGGGTCAGCACGCTGTGGCGGTGGTCAAAGGACAGAAGTGACTTTCCGAAGGCCCGAAAGCTCGGCCCGCGCTGTACGGTCTTCAGTATCATCGAACTACAGAACTGGCGTGATGCCGCGCCGCCAGTTCACGGGTCAAAGAGTTTGCACTAGTACATCAAAAAGCAACATAGGATCAAAATGATCCGAAAAATAAGATCATTTTGATCTTATGTTGTATGATGCCCTTGTCACAACAGATTCAAGGAGCCTCATGTCAACTTTGGCGCGAGCCATCGAAATTGCAATTGCCGCCCATGAAGGACAATTGGACAAGGCTGGCAGGCCTTACATCTTCCATCCAATTCAAGTCATGAATCGTGTTCGTGACGAATACGAAAAGATGGCCGCGGTTCTGCATGATGTCGTGGAGGACACGGCCATCACCCTTGAAAACCTTGAGCGCGAAGGCTTTCCCGATGTAGTTCTACAAGCCATTGATGCGCTGACGAAGCGACCCGGTGAAACACGCCTTGAAGCTGCACTGCGTGCCGCAGCCGACCCAATCGCGCGAGTAGTCAAGCTGGCGGACAATGCCGAAAATATGGACTTGTCGCGCATCCGGAATCCTACTGAAAAGGACTACGCGCGATGCCGTGAGTACGAGCGAGTGCTGGCCTTGTTGCTGGCTGCCGGAAACATCTGAAAAATTTCCAGTCATGGAACAAGACAACCTACCCGCCACACTGTCCGCAGCGCAACGCCAGAGGCTGGCATTCATTGAATTTCGCATCTGGTTTTATGGCGACGTAGCGCGCAAGCATGTGCTTGAACGCTTTGAAGTGGCAACGGCGGCCGGAACCCGCGATCTGATGCTCTACAAACAACTGGCGCCCCAAAATGCTAGCTACGAGCAAAAGCACTATCGCTACATGCAGACCTTCCAGCCCCTATTCCAGCACGATCCCGAAAAAGTGCTCGCTGCGTTGACCACAGGCACAGCGGCGGCTGATGCTGGAACCAGCAGTGAAACCATTTCCCACGCTGCGCCCAAACGCTTGAATCAGCCAGACCTGAACACTTTGGCGACGGTCACCCGAGCCATCCATTCGGGTCAGGTGTTGGCGTTGACCTACCTGTCCATGAAAAAAGGCCCAAGTCCACGAGTCATCGTGCCGCATTCGCTGGTGGATTCTGGTTTACGTTGGCATGTCAGGGCTTTTGACCGGACAAAGGGGCATTTCCGTGATCTGGTACTGACGCGCATGGAGGATGTACACGCCTTCGCGGATTGCAGTCCCCCTACACAGCAGGAACTGATCGGCGCAGATACACATTGGAATCGCATGCTCGCGCTGACCCTGATCCCCCATCCATCACGCCCGCATCCCGAGGCCATAGCGAAAGACTTCGGGATGCAAGACGGGAAGTTAAAAGTCTCGCTACGCAGCGCTGTTGCAGGCTATGTTATGCGTCAATGGCAGGTGGATTGCAGTCCAGACGCTAGCATGCGGGGGCATGAAATCCGCTTACGGCTAGCCGCCCCCAGTGAATTGAATGACGCGGGTAGTGCCGCACTGTCACCGGGCTTTCTCGTACCTAGGAAAGTGGGTTGATGTCATGAATTTATCACAAAGGGACGAGGTCACGGATATGCCCAATCCAACAGACATGCTGCGCCGAAACAGCAATGACTGATATGTCCTCGGTCGCTATCCGGAATTGTTGACTGCCTGCGTGAGAGTTCGCTTAGAACATGTCGAGAAGGAGTCAGCGATGTCCAAAATGAAGTCGAAATTTGGGAAAAAGCCCAAAGCAGTCTCCCCGCCAGCAGGGCCGCTGGTTTGGTGTGTTGATGTTTATGAGTGTGAAGTGGGATGGGGGGATCGTTTTGAAGGCACTAGTGAATTTTCCAGCGAGGAGGCCGCTGAAAAATTTGCACAAGATATCAATGCCAGACGATCCGAAGATGAGAAAGCAGGTTGTTTTGGTGTCGCCCATAAGCCTTACAGCAGGAATAAATTTGACCCAAAAAACACATGAACACAAACAAGATATCCAACGTTCTTTGGCAGCTTGACCCCATGCGAACCGGGTGCGCTGGCGACGAAAACATGCGCGATGAATACGAATTTCAAGCTGAAGAAATTGCGTCCCTAGTAGCCGCCGGAACACCACTACGACCAGCCATAGTCCAGGTGTTCGAAAAGTGGTTCTGGGAAGACTGCCTGATGTCAGGTACTGACAGCAATCGTCTCGATGCCATCGTCAATGAAATCTCGAATGTCCATCGATAACTCGGCAGGGAACGACGCTGCCCGCGAGGGTCAGGGCAACGCCAAACGGTCATAAGAAAGATAGTAAGCTGACGGGCTTGCCCGTAAAGAGTCCAGCCAATGAACGCCGTAGAAATTGAACAAGCTATCACCGACCTTGCGGAGCGGCCTTTTGACCCCGCTGAGTTTCCCTATGCCTTTTTGGAGGCCTTTGGCAACAAGGCAACTACGATCAAGCGCCTGCGGGCTGGTGCCTCCAACAAGTCTGATCTGAACGGCGTTCTACAGACTAACCACATTCACCTTCTTGCCTGTGATGTGGGTCAGGTGACAGCGTCGCTCCAAGCACTCAAAGAAAGCCCCGCTACCACTAAGGCCAAGGCCAAATTCGTCCTGGCAACAGACGGCACAGACTTTGAGGCCGAAGACCTGACCAGTGGCGACACCATCGCCTGCGCCTTCAAAGATTTTCCTGACTATTTCGGGTTCTTCCTACCTTTGGCGGGTATCAGTACTGTCCGTCAGATCAGTGAAAACGCCTTCGATATCCGGGCAACTAGCCGCCTGAACCGACTGTATGTCGAACTATTAAAGGACAACCCCGCGTGGGGAGCTGCAGAACGGCGCCACGACATGAACAAGTTGATGGCCCGACTGATCTTCTGTTTCTTTGCGGAAGATACGGATATCTTTGTCGGCCAAGGACGTTTTACTGATACCGTTGCTCGGATGAGTGCGAAGGACTCATCCAACACGCATGAAGTGCTTGCAACACTGTTTCGAGTCATGAACACAAGGCCCGAAGATCGGGTGGTAAGTCAAACGCCTCGATGGGCCGCAAATTTCCCCTACGTTAACGGTGCATTGTTTTCTGGCGCGAATGACGTGCCAATTTTCAGCAGGATCGCTCGATCCTATCTGCTACACGTAGGTGGGTTGGACTGGACCCAAATCAATCCAGATATTTTCGGCTCCATGATTCAAGCGGTTGCTGACGACGAGGAGCGTGGAGAGCTGGGAATGCATTACACCAGCGTGCCGAATATTCTGAAGGTGTTGAATCCATTGTTTCTCGACGAATTGCGAGACAAATTGGCAGAAGCTGGCGATAACGCTCGAGTCCTGCTTAACCTTCGCAAGCGAATTTCCCGAGTAAGAATTTTTGATCCAGCCTGTGGCTCAGGGAATTTTTTAGTCATCGCGTACAAGGAAATGCGAGCTATCGAGGCTGAAATAAACAGAAGACGTCACGAGCCAGATCGACCTTCTGGAATTCCACTTACCAATTTCCGTGGTATCGAACTGCGTGATTTTCCTGCAGAAATTGCACGCTTGGCTTTGGTTATTGCTGAATATCAATGTGACGTGCTATATCGTGGTCAAAGACTGGCGCTTGCCGAGTTCCTTCCATTACGGCATGAGAACTGGATTATCTCAGGAAATGCGCTACGTTTAGACTGGATAAGTGTCTGCCCTCCAACAGGGCGAAGCGTAAAAATTCAGGGTGAAGGCCTCTTCGATACACCGATCAACTCAAGTGAAATCGATTTCGAAAACGAAGGTGGCGAAACTTACATCTGTGGGAATCCTCCTTTTAAAGGAGCTAGAAAGCAGACCGCTGCTCAAAAATCTGATTTAGAGTTGGTATTTGGCGGAGGGAATGCCTACAAGGATTGTGATTATGTGACGGCGTGGTACATCAAAGCATCGAATTTTTCGAATGTCGCGCCAACTGACTTTGCATTCGTATCTACAAACTCTATTTCCAGAGGTGAGCAGGTCGAACATTTATGGTCTCGGCTATATTCAAATGGCGACTCGATTTTTTTTGGCCATACCCAGTTCAGGTGGTCGAATAATGCAAAGTTGAATGCAGGTGTATGGTGTGTCATCGTCGGTGTCTCGCGAGATAAATCTAAAGTTCGGCGTATCTTTGAAGTAGATGTGGTCCGACAAGTTACGTCAATTTCTCCATACTTGATATCGGGTAAAGAAGATTACATTCGACAGGCAAGTCGGGCACTGGCAACGCAGCTTCCAAAGCTGGTTTCAGGAAACATGGCAAGAGATGGCGGCAATCTAATCTTTACTGAGGAAGAAAAGCGAGCGCTGCTTGTGGATTCACCGAATGCACGACCAATACTTCGGCCGTTAATTGGTACAACTGAAATCAGACAGGGTATTCGTCGCTGGTGCATTTGGGTAGACGACAATGAAATTGATTTCGCGATGTCGATTGAGGCCGTAAGAAATCGAATTGAGGCAACTCGCGTTTTTAGAGCGCAATCCAGTGCGCCAACAACCATTGGTTATTCGCGCATTCCACATCGATTTGCGCAGCGTTGTCATAAAGAGTCGAGTTCGATAGTAGTTCCAAAAAATACAACGGAAGGACTCCCCTATTTAACGCCGGACTTTGTATCAAGCAACACGATTACAACTGATCTTGCGTTTGTAACATTCACTAGTGAAGTTTGGGTATTAGCCATACTGTCATCTACCTTGCATCGCGTATGGGCAGAAGCCGTATCTGGCGGCCTCGGTTCAGGTATTCGATATTCATCTCTTCTTACTTACAACGCATTCCCAATTCCACTTTTGACGGAAAAAAATAAAGCTGATTTGACGCGCTGCGCGGAGGAGATCTTGCTGGAGCGGGAGCGCCATTTCCCGGCCAGTATTGCAGATCTTTATGGTCCCGAAACCATGCCTGCCGACCTAGTCGCAGCGCATGAACGCAATGACGAAGTGCTGGAGCGGATCTACATCGGACGACGCTTCAAAAATGATACAGAACGGCTGGAAAAGCTGTTTGACTTTTATTCCAAGATGACCGCCGAAGTTTCTCCAGCCTTGGCTGGAAAGCGCAACGTGAAAGCCAACGCATGAGTGAACAAATCAAATCCGTTCCTTCCGTTTCCGTCACCTACGCTCGCAGCGGCGTATCGACCAAGGCCAATGCCCTTGGAATGCGCCCTATGCAGGAGCGGGCTTATGAGAAGCGTGGAGAGCAATATCTGCTGATCAAATCGCCTCCGGCTTCCGGCAAAAGCCGCGCCCTGATGTATATTGCGCTGGACAAGCTGAACAGCCAAGGCGTGAAGCAAGCCATTATTGTGGTGCCGGAAAAATCCATCGGTTCCAGTTTCAATGACGAGCCGTTGACAAAGTACGGTTTTTCGGCCGATTGGATAGTCGAACCCAAATGGAACCTTTGCAACGCCCCCGGCAACGACAATGGCGGCAAGGTGAGGTCATTGGGCGTTTTCCTCGAAAGTAGCGATAAGGTACTGGTCTGCACCCATGCGACATTCCGTTTCGCTGTCGATGCCTACGGCATTGAAGCATTCGATGACCGCTTGATTGCAGTCGATGAATTTCACCATGTCTCTGCCAACCCTGATAACAAGTTGGGAGCACATCTCGGGGAGTTCATCGGGCGCGGTAAGGTGCATATCGTCGCCATGACAGGCTCCTACTTCCGTGGAGACGCTGAGGCCGTTCTTGCCCCTCAAGATGAAGCTAAGTTCGATACCGTAACGTATACCTACTACGAACAACTCAATGGTTACGAACACCTTAAACAACTCGATATCGGCTATTTCTTCTACAGCGGTTCGTACGCCGATGACATTCTGAATGTTCTCGATCCAGCCCAGAAGACCATCATTCACATCCCCAACGTTAATTCGCGCGAAAGTACGAAAGACAAAGTGCGGGAGGTGGAACACATCATTGAAGCACTAGGCGAATGGCAAGGTATAGACTCTGCAACGGGCTTCCAATTGGTCAAACGTCCAGATGGCTGTATCCTGCGCATTGCGGATCTTGTAGACGACGATGTCGCCAAGCGTGACCGCGTCTCTGCAGCGTTGAAGAATCCAACGCAGAAGAACAACCGAGACCACGTTGACATCATCATCGCCTTGGGTATGGCGAAAGAGGGATTCGATTGGATATGGTGCGAGCACGCACTGACGGTGGGTTACCGCGCCAGCCTGACAGAAATCGTACAAATCATCGGTCGCGCAACCCGCGACGCACCGGGGAAATCCCGAGCCCGTTTCACCAACTTGATTGCCCAACCTGACGCCAGTGAAGATGCGGTTACAGAGGCCGTGAACGATACGTTGAAAGCGATTGCGGCGAGCCTATTGATGGAGCAAGTGCTTGCCCCACGTTTTGAGTTCAGGGCCAAAAATCCCGATAACACTCCAACACCGGGCTATCACTACGGAGATAGCGGATATGACTCCGAGCGTTGCAACTATGGGGTCAATGAACAAACGGGGGCTTATCAGATTGAAATCAGTGGCCTTGCAGAACCCAAGAGTCGGGAAGCCACTCGAATTTGCCAAGAAGACTTGAACGAAGTCATCGCAGCATTCGTTCAAGACAAACGAAACATCGAACGTGGGCTATTTGATGAAGAACTGGTGCCGGAGGAACTGACGCAGGTTCGAATGGGCAAGATCATCAAAGACAAATACCCTGATTTGGATGTAGAAGACCAAGAGGCGGTGCGCCAACACGCCATTGCGGCACTGAACCTGACTCAAGAGGCCAAGCGTGCCGTGACCCAAGAGAGTACTGAAGGCTCGCCCAATACCGCGATGATTGACGGTGTTCGCCGTTTCGCAATGGACGTGCGCGAGTTGGATATTGACCTGATCGACCGCATCAATCCATTTGGAGAAGCCTACGCGATTCTCGCGAAATCTATGAGCGAGGAAAGTCTGAAGCAAGTGGCAGCGACCATTTCTGGAAAGCGTACGAACCTCACGCCGGACGAGGCCAAAGTCATTGCTATTCGAGCGGTTGAATTCAAGCGTGAACGTGGAAGAGTTCCTTTGGTAACCGCATCAGACAGCTGGGAGAAGCACCTTGCGGAAGGGGCTGCGGCCTTTATGCGCTTCAAAGCGGAGGGAAAGTATGCGTGACTCTGACCTTGATGAGCTTGCGTCAGAACTTTCAGAGTTCGCGCCAGCTGAGAAGAAAGCTGGACGCTCGGCTAGCGAGGAGCGAGTTATTGCGGGTTTTGAAGAAATCCAACGATATGTGGAGCAACACGGGCGACTGCCTCAGCACGGCGAAGACCGAGACATTTTTGAACGACTGTATGCCGTGCGTCTCGACCGATTGCGCGCTTTGCCAGACTACCGCGCCTTACTTGAGTCCATAGACCACCAAGGGTTGCTGGGCACTGCCGTGAACGCAGAATCGGAATTGAATATCGAGGACTTGGCTGCCGAGCTAGCCGGTGTCGATGGCGCTGAAGACATCACGGTGTTGCGTCATGTCCGTACCAACGCGGAAAAACGCGCTGCTGAAGAGATTGCGGATCGCAAGCCTTGTGAGGACTATGAGTCTTTCCGTCCGTTGTTTGAACAGGTGCAAACGGAAATGTCGACGGGACTTCGTCAATCGCAGCCTATTACCGCAAGCAACCGGAGAATTGAAGTCGGTGATTTCTTCATTCTGGATGGCATCATGGTGTATGTCGCTGAAGTCGGCGATCCGCTGAAGACCACAGCAAGGGAAGTAGATCGTCGGTTGCGCCTAATTTTTTCCAACGGAACAGAAAGCAATTTGCTCCTGCGTTCACTCCAGCGAGCGTTTTACGACGACCAATCTGCGCGCAAGTTGGTTTCGCCCGAAAGTGGTCAGCTTTCCTTTGGCGGGGAACTTGATGCGGATGATGTCGAAAGTGGCACCATCTATGTGCTCCGGTCTCTATCGGATCATCCCTATGTAGTAGAAAACCGCAAAATTCTTCACAAATTGGGCGTAACCGGCGGCAGAGTGGAGACACGTATCGCCAATGCGGAGAACCAGGCTACCTATCTATTGGCGAAGGTTGAAGTTGTCGCTACATACAAACTTGCAGGCATCAACCGAACGCGCATGGAAGGTCTATTCCACAGGCTTTTTGCACCTGCTCGTCTGAACATTACGATCAATGATCGCTTCGGGCATCCGGTTCAGCCAGAAGAATGGTTCTTGGTTCCCCTGTTTGTCATCGATGAAGCCGTTGAACGTATCAAGGACGGTAGCATCACTAACTACATCTATGATCGCCACGCGGCAAAGCTTGTAAAAGTATGAAGTCGGCAAGGGTGCTGGCACGGACGACTTCAGTCTGTAGGTCTCTTTTGTGAATCGCCTTGGCATCGCTTCATTAAATTGGAGATTGAGGTTGCATGCCAAGCCCCTCCCCTTGGCCCTTGTCTTCCCGCTGCATTGAATAACTCTGCGATTGCTGCAAACGAGTGTCCATGAGTTCGTAGTTGCAAAACATCATCGTAGTACTTCACGGCAAATTCATCCGCCTTTTTCCGCCTTACTTCAGAGGAGGTGGTTCGGGCGCATTCGAGGTCTGGGTTACCGCGCATCGCATTGCATGAAGACTTCTTTTTCGCCTTCGATTGTGTGGCGCCGGAGCCACCATCCGCCCTTGCATCAGTGAACAACGGTTCCAGTACCTTGTTCACATCCGAATGACCAGCGGCAGACAGCGATACGTGTTGCTGTACCAGTCTCGCCAGCATGCCCAGTTGACGCGACAGTGGGTCTGATTCCGCCAAGACGAGCACGGCCTTGTCGCGGCGGCACTGCCGAACAGCAGCTTCAAACACTTCCCCAACCTGCCCAAAGTCCGTCACGGTTTCGACGAATTCGCGGATCAGTTTTCCGCCTTCTTGCGTGACATGCCTTTCTACCGAATTTCTCAAGGAATTCAACGCAAGCCCATGCATTTCAGACACGCGGTAATAGGCGACAAATTTCATGAAATATAAATTGTAATTATTGATTGGATTACATTTTATACATCAACTTTCGTAAGTACCTCCGAAAACCAACTTCGGAGAAATTTATGAAGCGTGAAATCAAGAAAGAGTTTGAAATCTGGTTCGCTGGTGCGTTTGAAGGTAGGAAAACTATCGCCTTCACACTGAACTTCAGGCAGCGCCAGCCGGGGAAGTGGCTGCTAGATGAACATACGGGAATTCCGACATATTGCAATTCGGAGGGTTTGACCGTAAAACAGGCGATTGCGACGTATCTGCGGTGGTACAACGGCCTATGCCGTAAGGCGTTCGGCGCGAAGGCCATTGCCCGTAGGAATCGGGTCAAACTTCAACAGGTGGTGGTCAAGGAAGGCAAGATCAGTCGTCACGACCATACGGCAACCCAATTTCACCTTCATGGCGTGATCGAAGTTCCCAATGGCATACGTGCTGATCATTGGGCTGAAATATGCGAAACCGAATGGGTCAGCCTTCCATGGGCTGACCCCAAGAACCACGACTTCACGAAGTACAGGGATGCTGGCTGGATCGAATACCTCCTGAAAGGCCGCACGAAGGAAGACATAGAAGACTCGATTCTTCTGGACATCATTCACTTCAATGAAGATGCGATGCACCGTTTCAAGCTGCCAGCGCCTTTGTCGTTCTTCTGAAACTCCCCTTCCATAAGTACAGTTGCAGGCGCTGTTTAATTGCCTGCCGGAATTCGCCTCGGTGCCGTCGTATCGACGTATCGGGGGACGGGAAACCAGACATCGACAATGAGACAGGGAAGGCGGTTGGAACGACCGCCTATAGATGATCTTGGACGAAAGAAATTGACTTCAGGAAGTGAATGGCAAGTTGAACAGTCTGGAAGGTGGTTCTAGGTGGATGACGTTGAGGGAGTTTGCGGTGCAGGGCATCTACCGAAGATATAGGTCGGTATGATTCCAACGAGCTGAAGATCATGACCTGAAAAGGTCTAGGGGCATCGATCTGAAGGCTGGATCCGCCGACTGGGGCGGACGCAAGGATTGAAGGTCACTTTTTATTTTGTTGGTACTTTTGTTGGCACCTTTTGAAAATGGATTTCTGAAGCCTATTTTCCATGCGGTGTTTTGTTGTTTTTTCGATCCCCGCCAGCACCAACGCCTTTTTTGTGCTCTGCCAGAGCAGCACCAACCCGCCTGTGGAGTCGCAGCGCGGGTTTTTTGTTGCCTGGTGCCTGTGGCTTGCTGTCTGGTGCCTGTTGGGTGCTGCCTGGCGTGCAGCTGTTGGCTTGCGCCGCTGCAGATCGGGCTGCGTTCTCCGGAGGGGTGTTGCGCAGCAGTGGCTACCAGGCCTTTGCGTTCCGCTGGTCGGGTGTTGCGATGTGTCTCTGCAGGCGCCAAAGAGGCCCCATATGCGCCATCGTTGCGACGGATCGCCCGCTTTCCGCACGATTTTTTGAAAAAACCTGGCCGATTCGTCCGAGGTGCCCAAAAACCGCCTACAATACGCAGCTTAGCGGCTGTAGCTCAGCTGGATAGAGTACTTGGCTACGAACCAAGGGGTCGTGGGTTCGATTCCTGCCAGCCGCACCAGTTAAGAGCCTCGAGATTCAGGTCTCGGGGCTTTTTATATAGAGTGAAGCATTGTTTTCGGGTTTGTTCGGGTTGCGTCCCTTGAAGAAATTTGCGAGAAATCGGAAGTTTCTAAAAACAGCCAAAAATGATGCTACAATCTAGTTCTTCTTCGGAGGGGTGCCCGAGTGGCTAAAGGGGGCAGACTGTAAATCTGTTGGCTTACGCCTACACTGGTTCGAATCCAGTCCCCTCCACCAGAAATGGTTGAAGAAGAAAGCTTTGCAGCAATTGCGCTTCTGGCGCGGTTGATGCGGGAGTAGTTCAATGGTAGAACCCTAGCCTTCCAAGCTAATGACGCGGGTTCGATTCCCGTCTCCCGCTCCAGTCTGCAGTAAAGCGATCCTGTTGCAATTTGAAAAAATTGCCCATGTGGCTCAGTGGTAGAGCACCCCCTTGGTAAGGGGGAGGTCGGCAGTTCGATCCTGCCCATGGGCACCATATTTAAGTGCGCACGGTTCTTGTTGCGCTATATCCCATTAGGTTTAGGTTTTTTCGGAGTCTAGAATGGCAAAAGGAAAATTCGAGCGCACCAAGCCGCACGTGAACGTGGGCACCATTGGTCACGTGGACCATGGCAAGACCACGCTGACGGCTGCTATCGCAACCGTGCTGTCTGCCAAGTTCGGCGGCGAAGCCAAGAAGTACGACGAAATCGACGCTGCTCCTGAAGAAAAGGCTCGCGGCATCACCATCAATACCGCACACGTTGAGTACGAAACGGCTAACCGCCACTACGCTCACGTGGACTGCCCTGGCCACGCCGACTATGTGAAGAACATGATCACCGGCGCTGCCCAGATGGACGGCGCTATCTTGGTTTGCTCGGCTGCTGACGGCCCCATGCCCCAGACCCGTGAACACATCCTGCTGGCTCGCCAGGTGGGCGTGCCTTACATCATCGTGTTCCTGAACAAGTGCGACATGGTCGATGACGAAGAGCTGCTGGAGCTGGTGGAAATGGAAGTCCGCGAACTGCTGGACAAGTACGATTTCCCAGGTGACGACACCCCCATCATCCGCGGCTCGGCCAAGCTGGCTCTGGAAGGCGACCAATCCGACAAGGGTGAACCCGCTATCCTGCGTCTGGCTGAAGCGCTGGACACCTACATCCCAACGCCAGAGCGCGCTGTGGACGGTGCTTTCCTGATGCCCGTGGAAGACGTGTTCTCCATCTCCGGTCGTGGTACCGTGGTGACCGGCCGTATCGAGCGCGGTATCATCAAGGTCGGCGAAGAAATCGAAATCGTCGGTATCAAGGACACCGTCAAGACCACCGTGACCGGCGTGGAAATGTTCCGCAAGCTGCTGGACCAAGGTCAAGCTGGTGACAACGTTGGCCTGCTGCTGCGCGGCACCAAGCGTGAAGACGTGGAGCGTGGCCAAGTGCTGTGCAAGCCTAACTCGATCAAGCCACACACCCACTTCACCGCTGAAGTGTATGTGCTGAGCAAGGACGAAGGCGGCCGCCACACCCCCTTCTTCAACAACTACCGTCCTCAGTTCTACTTCCGTACCACGGACGTGACCGGCGCTATCGAGCTGCCAGCTGACAAGGAAATGGTTATGCCTGGCGATAACGTGTCGATCACCGTCAAGCTGATCAACCCCATCGCTATGGAAGAAGGTCTGCGTTTCGCTATTCGCGAAGGCGGCCGTACCGTGGGCGCTGGCGTGGTTGCCAAGATCATTGCGTAAGTATTGATTTCGTAGGGGTATAGCTCAATTGGCAGAGCGTCGGTCTCCAAAACCGAAGGTTGTAGGTTCGATTCCTACTGCCCCTGCCACTGAATAAGTGGTCAACCAAGCCCGCCTGATTACAAGGCGGGCTTCGGCGTCTTGAGTGATGCCTATTTTCATCTCTGAATTGTCGACATGGCTGCTACACAAGTTGAAACTGTTAGTTCTGGTGCGGACAAGCTCAAGCTGTTCGCCGTAGCTGCATTGGTTATCGCCGGTATCGCCGGCTTTTACCTGTTGGCCAAACAAGGTGCGATTGCCCAGTGGGCCGTACTGATTGTGGCTCTCATTGCGGCTGTCACCGTTTTTCTGGTGTCTGAACCAGGTAAGCAATTTGTTGGTTTTGCCAAGGACTCCTGGCGTGAAGTCAAGAAGGTTGTTTGGCCTTCGCGTAAAGAGACGCTGCAGATGACCGCCTACGTGTTCGCGTTTGTGGTCATCATGTCTTTGTTCTTGTGGATGACTGATAAAACGCTGGAATGGGTCTTGTATGACCTGGTTCTGGGCTGGAGGAAGTAATGTCGAACACGGACGAAACAACCAACACAGGCGCTGAGGCGCCTATGAGTGCTGCTAATCCCGATCTGCGCTGGTACATCGTGCATGCCTACTCGGGCATGGAGAAGGCCGTCGAGCGCAATATCCTGGAGCGCATTCACCGCTCGGACATGCAAAGCAAGTTCGGTCGCATCCTGGTGCCTACCGAGGAAGTGGTGGAAGTGCGCAATGGTCAGAAGAAGACCACCGAGCGCCGCCTGTTCCCCGGTTATGTGTTCGTCGAGATGGTCATGGACGACGACACCTGGCACTTGGTCAAGCACACCAGCAAGGTGACGGGTTTTGTGGGCGGTGCCAAGAACCGTCCGGCTCCCATCTCCGAAGCAGAAGTTCAGAAGATCGTTCTGCAGATGGAAGAAGGCTCGGACAAGCCGCGCCACAAGATCGAATTCACCGTGGGCGAATTCATCCGCGTCAAGGAAGGTCCGTTCACGGACTTCAACGGATCTGTCGAAGAAGTAAACTACGAAAAGAGTCGACTTCGCGTTTCTGTTATGATCTTTGGCCGTTCAACTCCGGTTGAGCTGGAATTTGCGCAGGTCGAAAAAACCTGATTCATTTTCATGCACTTACGGACTCGGTGCCTAAACAGAGTCTTAACCCCCGGGGAGCCCGCGCTATGCAGTGCGGGCGTTTTTACCCGTAAGGAGCTATAAATGGCAAAGAAAATTGTCGGCTTCATCAAGCTGCAAGTGCCAGCTGGTAAAGCCAATCCATCGCCACCCATTGGTCCAGCGCTGGGTCAACGTGGTCTCAACATCATGGAATTCTGCAAGGCGTTCAACGCCCAGACCCAAGGTGTCGAGCCAGGTCTGCCACTGCCTGTGGTGATCACCGCATTTGCGGACAAGAGCTTCACGTTCGTCATCAAGACCCCACCCGCAACGGTGCTGATCAAGAAGGCGATCAAGCTGGACAAGGGTTCTTCGAACCCTCTGGCCACGAAGGTCGGCAAGATCACCCGCGCTCAGCTGGAAGAGATCGCCAAGACCAAGCTGAAGGACATGAACGCTGCTGACGTTGACGCCGCTGTGCGCACGCTGGCTGGTTCCGCCCGTTCGATGGGCGTTACGGTGGAGGGCCTCTAAGATGGCAAAGTTGACCAAGAAGCAAAAGGCCCTGCAAGGCAAGGTGGACACCACCAAGCTGTACGCATTCGCTGATGCAGTTGCAATCGTCAAGGACGCAGCAACGGCCAAGTTCGACGAATCCATCGATGTGGCTATCCAGCTGGGCGTGGATGCGAAGAAGTCGGACCAAGTGGTTCGTGGCGCTGTCGTGCTGCCTAACGGCACCGGCAAGACCACCCGCGTGGCCGTGTTCGCACAAGGCGCCAAGGCTGAAGAAGCCAAGGCCGCTGGTGCCGATATCGTGGGTATGGACGAGCTGGCCGCGATGGTCAAGGCTGGTGACATGCCTTTCGACATCGTGATCGCTGCGCCTGATGCCATGCGTATCGTTGGTACCCTGGGTCAAATCCTGGGCCCACGTGGTCTGATGCCTAACCCCAAGGTGGGCACCGTGACTCCCGACGTCGCTACGGCTGTGAAGAACGCCAAGGCAGGTCAGGTGCAGTTCCGCGTTGACAAGGCTGGTATCGTTCACTCGACCATCGGCCGCCGCTCGTTCGAGAACGACAAGCTGCAAGGCAACCTGGCAGCCCTGATCGACGCTCTGAACAAGGCAAAGCCAGCTACCAGCAAGGGTCTGTACCTGCGCAAGGTGGCGGTGTCGTCGACGATGGGTATCGGCGTGCGCGTCGATGCACAGACCATCGCAGCGTAATTGCTAAAAAATCGTCAGGCAGGTGCTTGCACCTGTCTGGTGTGGTGGGCTGGCAAGGGGTTTTGAAAAAAACGCCATGCCAGGCCATCCAAGACCGTTGGTGTGATTCGATCACTTAAATCTTTTTGCCAACGCAGATGGCGATCCCGCTGCAGATGGATGAATTTCCAAAACAGTTGGTCGCTGCAACAAGAGCGCGCAGGTGGAGTTCGCTCCTAATGCGCATTTGAAGGAGTAGACCTTGAGTCTGAATCGCAGTGAGAAAGAAGCGGTCATCAATGAAGTGACCAGCCTCGCCGCTAAAGCTCAAACGCTTGTGTTCGCGGAATACCGCGGCATCACGGTCGCTGACATGACGAAGCTGCGTGTGGAAGCACGCAAGCAAGGCGTGACGCTGAGTGTTCTGAAGAACACCCTGGCTCGTCGCGCTGTTGCTGGTAGCAGCTTTGAAGTGGTCGCTGACCAGATGACCGGCCCGCTGATCTACGGTTTCTCTGAAGATGCAATCGCCGCTGCCAAGGTAGTGGCCGATTTCGCGAAGACCAACGACAAGTTGGTGATTCGCGGTGGTGCATTCGAAGGAAAGGCGTTGGACGCTAACAGCGTTAAGCAACTGGCAAGCGTGCCTTCCAAGGAAGTGCTGCTGGCCCAATTGTGTGGCTTGCTCATGTCGCCAATCTCGCGTACGGCCGTTGTGCTGGGCGCACTGGCGGCCAAAAAGGGCGAAGGCGCGGAAGTCGCCGAAGTCGCTGCAGCTTAAGCGCGGCAAAACCAACCGATATATTTAGGAAATCAAAATGGCATTCGATAAAGACGCATTCTTGACCTCCCTGGACAGCATGACTGTTCTGGAACTGAACGACCTGGTCAAGGCAATTGAAGAGAAGTTTGGCGTGAGCGCTGCTGCTATGGCCGCTCCTGCTGCTGGTGGTGGCGGTGCCGCTGCTGCTGCTGAAGAAAAGACCGAGTTCAACCTGGTGCTGCTGGAAGCCGGCGCTAACAAGGTTGGCGTGATCAAGGCCGTGCGTGAAATCACCGGTCTGGGTCTGAAGGAAGCCAAGGACATGGTCGACGGCGCTCCTAAGGTTCTGAAGGAAGCTATGCCTAAGGCTGACGCTGAAGCCGCTGCTAAGAAGCTGGTGGACGCTGGTGCAAAGGCCGAACTCAAGTAATTGAGGGCTTTTTCAAGGCTGGAGTACCCGAAAAGGTGCTCCAGCCTTTGGCGCTTCTGGAATATCGTTCGCTAGAGCACACCAAAAACTGGCCGTTGATGGCTGATTTTTAGTGTTTTCTAACATCCGACACTAGAAAACCCCTTGGTTCGGGTGGTGTGCAATGCACCACCGTCTGCCATGGTTGGTAGTGGCCAACCCACCAAGCTGCAACCCCCTCGCGGGGGTGTCGTCGAAGACCCAGGACTCATGTCTTTGCCCGGAGATCTCATGGCCTATTCTTACACCGAACGCAAGCGAATCCGCAAAAGTTTCGGCAGCCGCGATAGCGTGCTCGAAGTGCCTTACCTGCTGCAAATGCAAAAAGATGCTTACACCGCATTTTTGCAAGCAGACTCGGCCCCCAAAAAGCGTACTGATGAAGGCTTGCAAGCTGCCTTCAACTCGGCTTTCCCCATCGTCTCGCACAACGGTTTTGTGGAGATGAAGTTTGTCGAGTACAACCTCGCCAGGCCCGCTTTCGACGTGCGCGAATGCCAGACCCGTGGTCTGACCTTCTCGTCCGCTGTGCGCGCCAAGGTGCAGTTGATTATCTATGACCGTGAATCCTCCACGCCCCAATCCAAGGTGGTCAAGGAAGTGAAGGAACAGGAAGTCTACATGGGCGAAGTGCCCCTGATGACGGACAAAGGTTCATTCATCGTCAACGGCACCGAGCGTGTGATCGTCTCGCAGCTGCACCGCTCGCCAGGCGTGTTCTTTGAACACGACAAGGGCAAGACGCACAGCTCGGGCAAGCTGCTGTTCTCGGCACGCATCATCCCTTACCGCGGCTCCTGGCTGGACTTCGAGTTCGACCCCAAGGACCTGCTGTTCTTCCGTGTGGACCGCCGCCGCAAGATGCCGGTGTCGATTCTGCTCAAGGCCATCGGCATGACGCCCGAGTCCATCCTGGCGACGTTCTACGAGAACGACAACTTCCGCCTGATGGACAGCGGCGCGCAAATGGAATTTGTGGCTGACCGCCTCAAGGGTGAAGTTGCGCGCTTTGACATCACCGACAAGTCGGGCAAGGTCGTCGTCGCCAAGGACAAGCGCATCACCGCGCGCCACACCCGCGAGATGGAGCAATCGGGCACCAAGTTCATCAGCGTGCCTGAAGACTTCCTGCTCGGCCGCGTCGCTGCCAAGAATATCGTTGACCCTGACACCGGTGAAATCATCGCCAAGGCCAACGAAGAGATGACCGAAGCGCTGCTCAAGAAGCTGCGCTCTGCCGGCATCCAGGATCTGGCTTGCATCTACACGAACGAGCTGAGCCACGGCGCCTACATCTCGCAGACCCTGCGCACCGATGAAACCGCTGACGAGTTCGCTGCACGCGTTGCCATCTACCGCATGATGCGCCCTGGTGAGCCTCCCACCGAGGACGCCGTGCAGGCACTGTTCCAGCGTTTGTTCTACAACGAAGACACCTACGATCTGTCGCGTGTCGGCCGTATGAAGTTCAACGCCAAGATCGGCCGCGACACCGCGATCGGCCCCATGGTGCTGTCCAACGAAGACATCCTCGAAGTCGTGAAGATCCTGGTCGATCTGCGCAACGGCAAGGGTGAAGTCGATGACATCGACCACTTGGGTAACCGCCGCGTGCGTTGCGTGGGCGAGCTGGCCGAAAACCAGTACCGCACCGGTCTGGCACGTATCGAAAAGGCTGTGAAGGAGCGTCTGGGCCAGGCTGAGCAAGAGCCCCTGATGCCGCACGACCTGATCAACAGCAAGCCGATCTCGGCTGCGCTGAAGGAATTCTTCGGCGCCTCGCAGCTGTCGCAGTTCATGGACCAGACCAACCCGCTGGCTGAAATCACGCACAAGCGCCGTGTTTCCGCTCTGGGCCCAGGCGGTCTGACCCGCGAACGCGCAGGCTTCGAAGTGCGTGACGTGCACGTGACCCACTACGGCCGCGTCTGCCCGATCGAAACGCCTGAAGGTCCCAACATTGGTCTGATCAACTCGCTGGCTCTGTACGCGCGTCTGAACGAGTACGGTTTCATCGAAACCCCTTACCGTCGCGTGATCGATGGCAAGGTGACCGACCAGATGGACTACCTCTCGGCCATCGAAGAAGGCAAGTACGTGATCGCGCAGGCCAATGCCGAGCTCGACGCCGAAGGCCGCCTGACCGGTGACCTGGTCTCTGCCCGTGAAAACGGTGAATCGACCCTGCTGTCCGCCGAGCGCGTGCAGTACATGGACGTGTCGCCCGCACAGATCGTGTCGGTGGCTGCGTCGCTGATTCCGTTCCTCGAGCACGATGACGCGAACCGCGCATTGATGGGTGCCAACATGTCGCGCCAGGCCGTGCCTGTGCTGCGCCCTGAAAAGCCCATGGTCGGTACCGGTATCGAGCGCGTTGCTGCTGTCGACTCGGGCACCGTCGTGACGGCTACCCGTGGCGGTATCGTCGACTACGTGGACGCGACCCGTATCGTGATCCGTGTGAACGACGAAGAAGCGGTGGCCGGTGAAGTGGGTGTGGACATCTACAACCTCATCAAGTACCAGCGTTCCAACCAGAACACCAACATCCACCAGCGTCCTGTGGTTCGCCGCGGCGACAAGCTGGCCAAGGGTGACGTGATTGCCGACGGTGCATCGACCGACCTGGGCGAAATCGCCATTGGTCAGAACATGCTGATCGCCTTCATGACCTGGAACGGCTACAACTTCGAAGACTCGATCCTGATCTCCGAACGCGTGGTCGCGGAAGACCGCTACACCTCGATCCACATCGAGGAGCTGGTGGTGATGGCCCGTGACACCAAGCTGGGTGCCGAGGAAATCACGCGCGACATCCCGAACCTGTCCGAGCAGCAACTCAACCGTCTGGACGAGTCCGGCATCATCTACGTGGGTGCAGAAGTGCAACCCGGCGATGTGCTGGTGGGCAAGGTCACGCCAAAGGGCGAGACCACCTTGACCCCAGAAGAAAAGCTGCTGCGCGCCATCTTCGGTGAGAAGGCGTCCGACGTCAAGGACACTTCGCTGCGCGTGGACCAGGGCTCGCAAGGTACCGTGATCGATGTGCAGGTCTTCACCCGTGAAGGCATCACGCGCGACAAGCGCGCCCAGCAGATCATCGACGACGAGCTCAAGCGCTTCCGTCTGGACCTGAACGACCAGCTGCGTATTGTGGAAGCCGATGCGTTCGACCGTATCGCCAAGCTGCTCAACGGCCGTGTGGCCAATGGCGGCCCGCAAAAGCTGGCCAAGGGCACCAAGATCGACAAGGCCTATCTGGACGGCGTGGAGAAGTTCCACTGGTTCGATATCCGCCCTGCCGAAGACGACGTCGCCGCCCAGCTGGAGTCCATCAAGAACTCCATCGAGCAGCAGCGCCACAACTTTGACCTGGCTTTTGAAGAAAAGCGCAAGAAGTTGACCCAAGGCGACGAGCTGCCCGCTGGCGTGCTCAAGATGGTCAAGGTCTACCTGGCTGTCAAGCGCCGTCTGCAGCCTGGCGACAAGATGGCCGGCCGTCACGGTAACAAGGGTGTGGTCTCCAAGATCGTCCCGGTGGAAGACATGCCTTTCATGGCTGATGGCACCACCGCCGACATCGTGCTGAACCCGCTGGGCGTGCCTTCGCGCATGAACATCGGTCAGGTGCTCGAAGTCCACCTGGGCTGGGCCGGCAAGGGCCTGGGCCAGCGTATCGGTGACATGCTGCAGGCCGAAGCCCGTGCCGCTGAAGTGCGCTCCTTCCTCGAAGAGGTGTACAACAGCCGCGGTCGCAAGGAAGACCTCAAGCAACTGTCCGATGACCAGATCATGTTCATGGCGGAGAACCTGAAGAACGGCGTGCCTTTCGCAACGCCGGTGTTCGACGGTGCTTCCGAGCAGGAAATCAAGGACATGCTCAAGCTGGCGTACCCGGATGACATCCAGGCACGCAAGGGTCTGACCGAGCCACGCACGCAGGCCTACCTGTATGACGGCCGCACCGGTGAGCGCTTCGAGCGTCCCACCACCATCGGCTACATGCACTACCTCAAGCTGCACCACTTGGTCGATGACAAGATGCACGCCCGCTCCACCGGTCCTTACTCGCTGGTGACGCAACAACCTCTGGGCGGTAAGGCCCAGTTCGGTGGTCAGCGTTTCGGTGAAATGGAAGTGTGGGCGCTGGAAGCTTATGGCGCCGCTTATGTGCTGCAGGAAATGCTGACCGTGAAGTCCGATGACGTGGTGGGCCGTACCAAGGTGTACGAATCCATCGTCAAGGGCGAACACGCTATCGAAGCCGGCATGCCGGAGTCGTTCAATGTGCTGGTCAAGGAAATCCGTTCCCTGGGCCTGGACATCGAACTGGAACGTTCTTAATTGAAGGGGGAAAGAGTCTATGAAATCGCTACTCGACCTGTTCAAACAATTCACGCCTGATGAGCATTTCGATGCCATCAAAATCGGCCTGGCTTCGCCCGAAAAGATCCGTTCGTGGTCTTTCGGTGAAGTGAAGAAGCCCGAGACCATCAACTACCGTACCTTCAAGCCCGAGCGCGATGGTCTGTTCTGCGCCAAGATCTTTGGCCCGATCAAGGACTACGAATGCCTGTGCGGCAAGTACAAGCGCTTGAAGCACCGCGGTGTGATCTGCGAGAAGTGCGGCGTTGAAGTCACGCAGACCAAGGTGCGCCGCGAGCGCATGGGTCACATCGACCTGGCCGCGCCTTGCGCCCATATCTGGTTCCTGAAGTCCCTGCCTTCGCGCCTGGGCCTGGTGCTGGACATGACCCTGCGCGACATCGAGCGCGTGCTGTACTTCGAAGCCTATGTGGTGACCGACCCCGGCATGACCCCGCTGAAGAAGTTCAGCATCATGTCGGAAGACGAGTACGACAAGAACGTCGAAGAGTACGGTGATGAATTCGTGGCCAAGATGGGCGCCGAAGGCATCAAGGACCTGCTCGAAGGCATAGAGATCGACTCGGAAATCGAGCGCCTGCGCAACGACCTGACCGGCTCCGAAGTCAAGGTCAAGAAGAACGCAAAGCGTCTGAAGCTCCTCGAAGCGTTCAAGAAGTCCGGCATCAAGCCCGGTTGGATGGTGATGGAAGTGCTGCCCGTGCTGCCTCCCGATCTGCGTCCTCTGGTGCCGCTGGACGGCGGCCGCTTTGCGACCTCCGACCTGAACGACCTGTACCGCCGCGTCATCAACCGTAACTCGCGTCTGCGCCGCCTGCTGGAGCTCAAGGCCCCAGAGATCATTGCCCGCAATGAAAAGCGCATGCTGCAAGAAGCGGTCGACTCGCTGCTGGACAACGGCCGCCGTGGCAAGGCCATGACCGGCGCGAACAAGCGTGCCCTCAAGTCGCTGGCCGACATGATCAAGGGTAAGAGCGGTCGTTTCCGTCAGAACTTGCTGGGTAAGCGCGTCGACTACTCCGGTCGTTCCGTGATTACCGTGGGCCCAACGCTCAAGCTGCACCAGTGCGGTCTGCCCAAGCTGATGGCGCTGGAGCTGTTCAAGCCTTTCATCTTCGCGCAGCTCGAAGCGCGTGGCATCGCCACGACCATCAAGGCCGCCAAGAAGGAAGTCGAAACCGGCACCCCCGTGGTGTGGGACATCCTGGAAGAGGTGATCCGCGAGCATCCGATCATGCTCAACCGTGCGCCTACGCTGCACCGTCTGGGTATCCAGGCGTTCGAGCCTATCCTGATCGAAGGCAAGGCCCTGCAACTGCACCCGCTGGTTTGCGCGGCATTCAACGCTGACTTCGACGGTGACCAGATGGCTGTTCACGTGCCGCTGTCGGTGGAAGCACAGATGGAAGCCCGCACCTTGATGCTGGCCTCCAACAACGTGCTGTTCCCCGCTTCGGGCGAACCCTCGATCGTTCCTTCTCAGGACGTGGTGCTGGGCTTGTACCAGGCCACCCGCGAGCGGATCAACGGCAAGGGCGAAGGCATGGTGTTCTCCGACATCGGCGAAGTGCAACGCGCACTGGATGCCGAGCAGGTCGAGCGCGCCACCAAGATCAGCGTGCGTCTGACCGAGTGGAACAAGAACAAGGCCTCGGGTGAGTTCGAGCCTACGACCAAGCTGGTGGAAACCACCGTGGGCCGCGCGCTGCTGTCCGAGATTCTGCCCAAGGGTATGCCTTTCTCTTCGATCAACAAGACGTTGAAGAAGAAGGAAATCTCCAAGCTGATCAACATCTCGTTCCGCAAGTGTGGCTTGAAGGAAACCGTGGTGTTCGCCGACAAGCTGCTGCAAAACGGCTTCCGTCTGGCAACCCGCTCCGGTATCTCGATCGCCATTGGCGACATGCTGGTGCCGCCGCAAAAGGCCGAGATCATTGCCCGCTCCGAATCCGAAGTGAAGGAAATCGAGCAGCAATACGTCTCCGGTCTGGTCACGGCTGGCGAGCGCTACAACAAGGTGGTGGACATCTGGGGCAAGGCCGGTGACGAAGTCTCCAAGGTCATGATGGCCCAGCTGGCCAAGGAAAAGGTCATTGACCGCCATGGCAACGAAGTCGATCAGGAATCGTTCAACGCGATTTACATGATGGCCGACTCCGGCGCCCGTGGCTCGGCCGCGCAGATCCGCCAGCTGGCAGGTATGCGTGGTCTGATGGCCAAGCCCGATGGCTCGATCATTGAGACGCCTATTACCGCGAACTTCCGCGAAGGCCTCAACGTGTTGCAGTACTTCATCTCCACCCACGGTGCCCGTAAGGGTCTGGCCGACACGGCGCTGAAGACGGCTAACTCCGGTTACCTGACGCGTCGTCTGGTGGATGTGACGCAGGACTTGGTGATCACCGAGCTCGACTGCGGCACGCACAACGGCACCCTGATGCGCGCTGTGGTCGAAGGTGGTGAAGTGATCGAATCGCTGCGCGACCGTATCCTCGGCCGTACCGCTGCGGACGAAGTGCTGCACCCTGAGACCCGCGCGGTGCTGGCCAAGGCCGGCGACCTGCTGGACGAAGACCTGATCGAAGATCTGGAAGCGGCTGGCGTGGACGAAGTGAAGGTGCGCACCGCACTGACCTGCGAAACCCGCTTTGGTCTGTGCGCGACCTGCTACGGCCGCGACTTGGGCCGTGGCGGCATGATCAACCTCGGCGAAGCCGTCGGTGTGATCGCTGCCCAGTCGATCGGTGAGCCTGGCACGCAGCTGACTATGCGTACGTTCCACATCGGTGGTGCGGCTTCGCGTGCGGCTGTGGCCTCCAGCGTGGAAGCCAAGTCCAACGGTATCGTGGGCTTCAACCCACAGATGCGCTATGTGACCAACAACAAGGGCGAACTGGTCGTGATTTCCCGCTCCGGCGAAATCGTGATCCAGGACGAGTACGGCCGCGAGCGCGAGCGTCACAAGATGCCTTACGGCGCTATCTTGTCGATCAAGCCTGATCAACAGATCAAGGCAGGTACCGTGCTGGCCAACTGGGATCCGCTGACCCGACCCATCATTACCGAATACGCCGGTCAGGTGAAGTTCGAGAATGTGGAAGAAGGTCTGACCGTGGCCAAGCAGGTCGACGAAGTGACCGGTCTGTCCACCCTGGTGGTGATCGATCCGAAGCACCGTGGTTCTGCCAAGGTGGTGCGTCCGCAGGTCAAGCTGGCTGATGCCAACGGCCAGGAAGTCAAGATTCCTGGTACCGACCACGCGGTGACGATCGGCTTCCAGGTCGGCGCTCTGCTGCAGGTGCGTGATGGCCAGGAAGTGGGCCCCGGCGAAGTGCTGGCCCGTATTCCAATGGAAGGCCAGAAGACCCGCGACATTACCGGTGGTCTGCCACGTGTGGCCGAACTGTTCGAAGCCCGTACGCCGAAGGACAAGGGTGCGCTGGCCGAGATGACCGGTACCGTGTCCTACGGTAAGGAAACCAAGGGCAAGGTGCGCCTGCAGATCACCGATCTGGAAGGCAAGGTCTGGGAAGAGCTGGTTCCAAAGGAACGCAACATCCTGGTGCACGAAGGCCAGGTGGTCAACAAGGGCGAGCTGATCGTCGACGGCCCAGCCGATCCGCAGGACATCCTGCGCCTGCTGGGTATCGAAGAGCTGTCGCGCTACATCGTCGACGAAGTGCAGGACGTGTACCGCTTGCAAGGCGTGAAGATCAACGACAAGCACATCGAGGTGATCGTTCGCCAGATGCTGCGCCGCGTGGTCATCGAAGCCCCAGGTGATACCTCCTACATCCAGGGTGAGCAGGTCGAGCGCTCCGAAGTGCTCAACACCAACGAAGCTGCACAGCGCGATGGCAAGATCCCCGCGGTCTACTCCAACGTGTTGCTGGGTATCACCAAGGCTTCGCTGTCGACCGACTCCTTCATCTCGGCCGCTTCCTTCCAGGAAACGACCCGCGTGCTGACCGAGGCTGCCATCATGGGCAAGCGCGACGAGCTGCGTGGCCTGAAGGAAAACGTCATCGTGGGTCGTCTGATCCCCGCTGGTACCGGTCTGGCTTACCACCAGGCACGCAAGGCCAAGGACGAGATGGACGAGGCCGAGCGCCGCGCCATCGCCGATGCAGAAGCGGCCGATCTGGCCGGTGTGTCGGAAGAAGCGGTGGCCGCTGCCGATAGCGCTGCAGACCCTGCTGCTGACTAAGCCGCCAATCCCTGACCGGTGCAAGCCGGTCAGGTTGGGATGAGCAAGACCCGTAATTTCGCGCCGCGGAATTACGGGTTTTTTAATGTCCCGCAGGATGGAGATGGCTCTGTGCCAAGCTTCCTTCCGGTTCCACCTTTGGAGCCGGGCAGGGCGCTTTGCACAGCGTCTTTACCAGGCAGGCTCTGCACGTGCAGAGGCCTCCTGGGGCATATCGATTAGTATTCCTTTTGATCCGCAGAGGCACCCAGGCCTTTGCACTCCTTTGGCATGAACCTCCCTTCCCGTCCACGACAACCCTCCCGGGCCGCCACAGCGCCCACCACCAACCAGGGCCCCAGCCTGTCCGCCCAGCTGCTGGCGGTGGCGCGCGCCTTGCAGGACGTGCGCCAGGGCCAATCTGCCCGCGCCGTGTTGGGCGGGGTGGAGCCCGCGCTGCGCGCCGGCGTGCAGGCCCTGTTGATGGATGTGCTGCGCGTGCTGGGCACCGCAGAGGCGCTGCGTGCCGAGCTGGCCCCGCGCAAGCCCGCCAGCGCGGTCGATGCCTTGCTGTGCACGGCGCTGGCCTTGCTGCTGCCCGAGGTGCCGCGCTACGACGCCTTCACCGTGGTGAACCAGGCGGTGGATGCGGCCAAGAAGCGCTCGGCCACCAAGTCGCAATCGGCCTTCATCAACGGCTGCCTGCGCAGCTTTTTGCGTGAGCGCGAAGACCTGCTGCGCGCTGTGGCCCAGGAGCCGGTGGCGCAGTACAACCACCCGCAGTGGTGGCTCAAACGCTTGCAGCAGGACTATCCGCAGGATTGGCAAGCCATTGTGGCGGCCAACAATGCGCAGGCGCCGATGGCCTTGCGCGTGAACCTGCAGCGCTGCAGCCGCGCCGATTATTTGGCGCTGCTGGATGAAGCAGGAATCGAGGCCGTGGTGGGCGTGGGCGAGGCCGGCCTGGTGCTGACGCGTGGCGTGCCGGTGGACCAGCTGCCGCAGTTTGCGCAGGGCTGGGTCTCGGTGCAGGACAGCGCCGCGCAGATGGCCGCGCCGCTGCTGCTCGATGGCTTGCAGCCGCACGATGGCCGCGCGCTGCATGTGCTCGATGCCTGCGCCGCGCCCGGCGGCAAGACCGCGCATCTGTTGGAAGCCGCCACGCCCCAGCGCCCCATCGACATGGTGGCGCTGGAGATCGATGCCAAGCGTGCTGAACGCATTGGCGATACCTTGGCGCGGCTGTCGCTGCAGGCCGATGTGGTGGTGGCCAGCGGCAGCGAAGTGGCCAGCTGGCTGCCGGCGGTGCAAGCGCGCCACGGAATGCAGCAATTTGATGCAATTTTGTTGGATGCGCCTTGCTCGGCCTCGGGCATCGTGCGCCGCCAGCCCGATGTGCGCTGGCTGCGCCGCGCGACCGACATCGCGCAGCTCGCCGCCATCCAGCGCCAGCTGCTCGAAGCCCTGTGGCCCCTGGTCGTGCCCGGTGGCCGGCTGCTGTACTGCACCTGCTCGGTCTTCCATGAAGAGGGCGAGGGCCAGGTGGCGCAGTTCCTCAGCCGCCATGCCGATGCCCAACGCCTGCCTGCGCCAGGGCATTTGTTGCCACAGTTGCGCGAGGCCGGTCACAATAGCCTGGGCAGCCTGGCGCGCGACCATGACGGTTTTTACTACGCGCTGCTGCACAAGCCGCTTCGTTGAGCCCGTCCGTATGCGATTGATCCACCATTTCCTCCTTGCGCTGATGCTGTGCTGTGCCGCAGCGGCACCGGCCATGGCGTCGGAGAATGAGAAAAAGGTCGAGCTGCAGCTGGTGCGCAATGCCGATGGTGCCTTTGCCTCGGTGGCGCTGCAGTTTGCGCTGCCCGACCAGATCGAAGATGCCCTCAATAAAGGCGTGGCGCTGTACTTTGTGCAAGAGGCTGAGATCATCTCCGAGCGCTGGTACTGGCGCGACAAGACCGTCAAGAAAACCGCCCGCTACCTGCGCGTGAGCTACCAGCCGCTGACCCGGCGCTGGCGCCTGCATGTCTCGAGCATGCCGCTGACCGATGCCGGCGCGGTGACCTCGCTGGGCCAGAGCTTTGACAGCCTCGAAGAAGTGATGCTCGTGGTCAAGCGCGTGCGCAACTGGAAGATCGCCAGCGCCGATGAGCTCGCAAGCGATGGGGACTACCTGGTCAAGTTCAGCTTCCGGCTCGACAGCAGCCAGCTGCCGCGCATCTTCCAGTTCGCGCCGTTCAGCAATGGCGGCCTGAACCTGCAGCTCAGAAGCCAGCTGCCGCTGCCCGAGGCGAGCGCGCAGTGAAAATCGAAAAATCATCGTCGATGCGCGTGGCCTACACGCCCAGCCGTGCGCGCTGGTCGGTGATCGTGGGCCTGTCGGCGATGATCGGCATCGGCCTGGTGCTGCTCTTCTTGCTGTCTTTCGCCACCAACAACCGCGTGCTCTACGAGCGCTACTACGGCGTGCTGCTGGGTGTGAACATCGGCGTGGCCTGTGTGCTCAGCATGGTGGTGCTGTGGGGCGTAGCCATCCTGGTGCGGCGCCTTGTGGCCCGGCGCTTTGGCAGCAAGCTGCTGCTCAAGCTGGCCGCCACCTTTGCGCTGGTGGGCGTGCTGCCCGGCGTGGTGATCTATTTCGTCTCCTACCAGTTCGTCTCGCGCTCGATCGAGAGCTGGTTCGATGTCAAGGTCGAAGGCGCGCTGGACGCCGGGGTCAACCTCGCGCGCATCACGCTCGACACCACCTCCACGGCGATGGCCGAGCGCACCCGCACGGCCAGCAGCCAGCTGTCCCAGATATCGGATGCCGCATCGGGCCTCGTGCTCGAGCGCATCAAGGACCAGCTCGGCGCCGATGACGTGGTGCTGTGGTCGGCCAGCTCCCAGGCCATTGCCAGCACCGGCCAGTCGCGCTTTGTGCTCAACCCCGACAAGCCCTCGGCCGCCTTGCTGCGCACCGCCACCCAGCAGCAGCGCGCCTATCAGATCGATGGCCTCGAAGAGGTGTCCGACATCAACGGCGCCATCACCGGCGACCCGTCCAAGGTGCGCGTCAAAACCCTGGTGCAGGTCGCCAATGGCGATGTGGGGGTGATCCCCGATGGCCGCTTTTTGCAGGCCACCATGCCGCTGCCAGCGGCCTTGGTGGTCAACGCCCTCAAGGTGCAGGAGGCCAACCGCGAATACCAGGAGCGCGCGCTGGCGCGGGACGGCCTGCGCCGCATGTACATCGGCACGCTCACCTTGAGCCTGTTCCTGGCCGTCTTTGGCGCCGTGGTGCTGGCCGCCTTGCTGGGCAACCAGCTGGTGCGCCCGCTTTTGGTGCTGGCCGAAGGCGTGCGCGAGGTGGCATCGGGCAATCTGCGACCCAAACCGGTGCTGCCCAGCAAGGACGAGTTAAGCGGCCTGACCCGCTCCTTTGCCGAGATGACCCAGCAGCTGCTCGACGCGCGCCGTGCCGTCGAGCGCGGCATGCGCCAGACCGATGAGGCGCGCCAGAGCCTGCAGACCATCCTGGACAACCTCACCGCCGGCGTCATCGTGCTTGATGGAGAGGGCGTCATCCACTCCAGCAACCCCGGGGCCACCCGCATTCTGCGTGCGCCGCTGGCCGCGTTTGAAGGCCGCCCGCTGCGCGATCTGCCCGGGCTGCAGGCCTTTGCGCAAGAGGTGGACCGCCAGTTTGCCCGCCTGCACGATGTGACCGACGAGCACTACCTGGACCACTGGCAGCAGCCCTATGAGCTGCATGGCGACAGCCAGCTGCCCAACCAGAACAGCATCAACCTGGTGGCGCGCGGTGCCACCTTGCCCGACAACCGCCGCCTGCTGGTGTTCGACGACATCTCCGAAATCGTCTCGGCGCAGCGCGCCCAGGCCTGGGGCGAGGTGGCCAGGCGCCTGGCCCATGAGATCAAGAACCCGCTGACACCGATACAGCTGTCGGCTGAGCGGCTGGAGATCAAGCTGGGCAACAAGCTCGAAGGCCAGGACCAGGCGATTTTGAAAAAGTCTGTCACCACCATCGTCGACCAGGTCGATGCGATGAAGCGCCTGGTCAACGAGTTCCGCGACTATGCCCGCCTGCCGGCCGCCGAGCTGCAGGCCGTGGACCTCAATGCACTGGTGATGGACGTGCTGCATTTATATGGCGCGGAAAATGCTGTGATACCGGTGGAGGCAGAGCTGGACAATGCGGCCCCACGTATCATGGGCGATGCGCAGCAGTTGCGGCAGGTCATCCATAACTTGCTGCAAAATGCGCAGGATGCAACGCAACAGGCCTGGGTGGGCCAGGAGGCATCAGCACCGGCGGTGCGGATCTCCACCCGGTTCAGTGGCAACAGCAAACGCGTGCGTTTGACAATTGCTGACTGCGGTTGCGGTTTTCCAGAACATATATTACAAAAGGCATTTGAGCCCTACGTGACGACCAAGCCCCGAGGTACCGGCCTGGGCCTGGCCGTCGTCAAGAAAATTGCGGACGAGCATGGCGCTCGCGTAGAAATCTCTAATCGAGTCGAGGGGGAAAAAATCTTAGGTGCCCAAGTGTCGTTATCATTCTCTATCGAAAAAGAGTTGATGATTTGAAATAACTCTCACACCTGCTGCACTGGATTTTCAAAAAATATGGCAAATATTCTGGTTGTCGATGACGAATTGGGAATTCGGGATCTCCTGTCGGAGATCTTGAACGATGAAGGCCACAGCGTGGACGTTGCGGAGAACGCCACACAGGCGCGCTTGGCCCGCAACGAAAGCGGCTACGACCTGGTGCTGCTCGACATCTGGATGCCCGACACCGATGGTGTGTCGCTGCTCAAAGAGTGGTCGATGACCGGCCTGCTCACGATGCCCGTGATCATGATGAGTGGCCACGCCACCATTGATACCGCCGTCGAAGCAACGCGCATTGGCGCGTTCTCTTTTTTGGAAAAGCCCATCACGATGCAAAAGCTGCTCAAGGCAGTCGAGCAGGGCTTGCAGCGCAATGTGCCCGCACCCGCTGCGGCGCCAGCGGCTGCCGTACCGGGCAAGGCGGTGCCATCCTTCAGCCCCAGCGGCTACAGCGCGCCGGTGGTTGCCTCGGTCGCCACCGCAGCTGCAGCGGACGCCGCGCCCAATGCCCACCAGGGCTTTGACCTGGACCGGCCGCTGCGCGAGGCACGGGACGGCTTCGAGAAGGCCTACTTCGAGTTTCACCTGGCGCGCGAAGGCGGCTCGATGACCCGCGTGGCCGAGAAGACCGGCCTGGAGCGCACCCACCTCTACCGCAAGCTGCGCCAGCTGGGCGTGGACCTGAGCCGCAATAAAAAGAACTGATTTCAGTTTTTTGAAAAAGCGCCCTTTTTTTCGGGCTATAATTCAACTCGTGGGCCCGGTAGCTCAGTTGGTAGAGCAGCGGATTGAAAATCCGCGTGTCCGTGGTTCGATTCCGCGCCAGGCCACCACTTATTCAACGCCTAGTCCCTCCAGACTAGGCGTTTTTCTTTGTGCAACAAGGACTTAGCTGCGAAATGTGGCTCATTACGTCCCAGGTTGTACCGTTACATCCCGCGTTTGCACGTACCCCAAGCCGTACCCTAGAGTAATCCCATGAAAAACGCCCTTCGAGGGTACGGGATACGAAATGGGACTGTTAAGCGAGACGCAAATCAAGGCGACCAAGCCTGCATTGAGGGAGTTCTTTCTCAACGATGGCGACAACCTGTTCCTGCGCGTGCGCACCAGCGGGAAGACGTGGATCTATCGCTATGACAAGGACGGGAAGACCATAAAGCTTGGGCTGGGGCCTTACCCTGCGGTCACGCTTGCACAGGCGCGTTCTAAGGCCTATGAGGCCACCAGCCTGCGTGCAGGCGGACATGACCTCAAGGAGGTCCGACGGCAGCGTGAAGAGCAGGAGCGCGTCGCTGCGCTGAATACCTTCGAGTTGCTCTCCCGAGCTTGGGTCGCCAATGCCAGGAAAGACCGGCAATGGTCGAGTGGCTACGCCGACAAGGTCATCCGACACCTGGAAATTCACATTTTTCCCTGGGTCGGTGATCGGCCTGTCGAGAAGATCGCGCCAACCGAGATTGTGCGATGCCTGCACCGGATCAAGGACCGCGGCAACCTGGAGACTGCTCAGCGCGTGCGGGAGGCGGTGCAGCACGTGTACCAGTACGCGGTGGACGTCGGCGCTCTGGAGCCGTCCAAAAATTTCGTCAACAAGAATACCGGCGGCCTGCCGGCACCACGTACCCGGCATTACGCAGCCATCACCGATCCTGCGGAGCTTGGGCAGTTGCTGCGTGACATCCGGGACTACAACGGGGCGTTCATCACTCGTTGCGCATTGCGGCTTGCGCCGGTGATTTTCCAGCGACCTGGTCAGTTGAGGCTTGCTGAATGGGAGGACATACATCTCGATGATGAGCTTTGGCGTTGCCCGCCCGAAAAGATGAAGCTGCGCGAATGGCAAAAGCGGGACAGCCGCACGCCTGCACACCTGGTTCCGCTTCCGCGACAAGCGATGGGAATTCTTCGGGACCTGTATCCATTGACTGGCCCGGCGGGGCCGATTTTCCGCAGCATGTCGCGACGTTCTGAAAAGAGCCGATACATCAGCGACAACACCATCAACGCGGCGTTGCGTACGATGGGCTACGACACGAAGGAGCAGATCACCGGCCATGGCTTTCGAGCCACTGCTCGAACCATGATCCGGGAGTACTTAGGCTGGGATCCTGATGTGATCGAGCGTCATTTGGCGCATGTGTCCGACGAGGAGCTTGGCGGTAGCTACGACCGCACGACTTTCCTGGCCCAGCGCAAGAAAATGGTGCAGCAATGGGCGGATTTCTTGGACGACCTGGAGGCTGGCAAGTTGCCTTCGCAGGGCGGCGATAGCGTACTGCGATTCGTGAGGCCGCGCTCCCGAGATACTCGTCATGCCTAGTGTTGACGCGAATTGCGACACAGACGTACGTTGAGAGGCCGTAATTCCCCAATAGCAGCCCGTTTTGTTTGGGACCCCTATCCCCGCAAGCTGCCGTCAAACGCTGCAGGATCTTGTCCTGGTCAAGTTTTCGGGCACATAGGTTGTTTGATTGTCGATTGCTGCTCCAGGCATTGGGCGGCACCCTGCGAGCCCGGCGGAGAAACGCCGGGAGCAAGCCAGGGTCAGGCGTTCAGTGGATACGTCCCTTCTCACCGGCAGAATTGCGAAAGACAAAATAGGGAGACTGTATGCCGTCCTTTCGTTCTAAAAACCTCAGGTCGGCGACCTCGCAGAATCGCTTGCCTTGATGATGTTGCAGTCGTTCGCGCTTGTCGCACCTGTTCCCAGGACCGAGGATGTGGGAACCGATGCCGTAGTCACGCTATTGCGGGACTACGATGGCAAGCGGGTTATCGCCGAAGACTCGCTCTTCGTGCAGATCAAGTCTGAGAGCGTTACAGAGGTTGTATACGAAGGCGATCAGGTCAAGTGGCTCTTCGAGCTTGACCTTCCGCTCTTCTACGCGTCGGTGGACCGCAAGGCAGGCATTCTTCGCTTTTTCTGCGCGCATGAGCTGTCTGAGGCGTACATCATGAATCACGCGCGCAAGAAGGTCACTATCGATTTCTCCGATAAGGGAAACTGGATCGATTTGATGTCAGCTGATGACGAGCGAGTCAAGATTGGGCCACCCGTCATGCAGTGGACGTTGGATGACTGCGCTGAACCAACAATGGCGTGGCTATTCCATCGCCTTATCAAAGACCACGTACGCATTGCGAAGAGGAATCTGGCGACACGCAAGTTCGGATTTGTCACCTACCTTGGATGGGAGACCAATCAACCGCTCGTTGAAGGTCTGATGAAGAGCAGCAGCTCCCGGCCTGCTTCGGAGCACATGGAAAGGTTGTACAACGAAATGATGCCGTACTTCATCTCTTGGACAATTTCGCTGACGTATAGCGGAGAAGTGGCGCAGATGCGGGACGTGGAAAAACTGCTTGCCAACGCGAAAAGAGCGATGCTGGCGATTGCGGAACGCCGCGCCAAGAACCAAACACCGGGGCAAAGTGATGAAGGACATCAGTGAGATTCGGTTCAACGCCCTCGCCGGCTACTGCAGGCAGCCGTATGCCCTTGTTGCCGCTCACGAGGTGCGCTGGCTGCAAGCCCATGACGAGGACATTCTGATCGTCATCATTCAAGACGTGACCGATGGCGACTACAGTGCGCTCCTGCTCGCCAAAGATCTTAAGGAGCGCTATCGATGGGTTGGAGACACACCATTCTTCGAGAGCGTCGAAGAAGTAATGGCCGAGGTGCCAGTTGCAGTTAAAGCAGTTCACGACAACTTGGACGCGGAACGCGCTCAAGGCGACGAAAAAGGCAAGCCGGTTGACTTCTTCACCCCAATCGTTGGTGGTGAGAAGATCAATGCCGATTTCGTCACCATCGCAACTTTGGAAGGCTATTCCCCTGCGGTTGAGATCATCAAGCCCATGATGCGGTGGTACGAGGATGCCGATGGGAATTTCGTCGAACAGTTCCAGACCACCGGGTTCGATACGCGGCTGTGGGAGCTGTACCTGTTTGCGGCGCTCGTGGAGTCTGGGTACGTCTTTGACAAGTCGATGCCGATGCCCGACTTCTGCGCTCGCAGCGCTTTCGCGGAGTTGTGTATTGAAGCGACGACGGTGAACCCCAGTCGCGACGCTGCAGGCGTCATGGTTCCGCCGCCCGTGGTAGAGACTATGGAGCAATTCGTAGCCTTTGATCGGCACTACATGCCCATCCGCTATGCAGGACCGCTAACCACGAAATTGAAGAAGAAGTATTGGGAGAGAGAACACGTCCGAGGGCGCCCGCTCGTGTTTGCGATCCAAGACTTTCATGCCCCTGGCTCAATGGCCATAAGTAGCTCTGCCCTGCCCATTTATTTGTATGGCCGCTGCTGGACTCTCAAACAAAACGCGTCAGGCGCTATGTCCATTGAGGTTGTCGCCGTAGACCAGCATGTATGGGGTTCCAAGACAGTGCCGTCGGGCTTTTTCAACCTGCCGGACTCGGAGAACATCAGCGCGGTCCTGTCGAATCCGAGCGCGACAATTTCCAAGTTCAACCGCATGGGCGTTCTTGCGGGATTCGGCTCCAAGCGGGTCGCGCTGCGCAGAATGGGCATCGCCACGAGCAACGAGGCAGACGCCGCCGAACCGGTCCAATTCTCCTTCAACATCAATGCGGCCGAGTACCATGAGAGTTGGATTGAGGGCATGGACGTCTATCACAACCCAAAGGCCACGGTGCCGCTACATCCCATGATGCTGCCTGGTGCGGCGCATCACTTTCTTCGCGAGGATGGGCAAATGGAATCCTTGATTCCCAAATGGCATCCGTTGGGTTCCATGACCCACATCTCCGTCGATGAGGGTTGACGGATGGTGAAGCCAAAGAGGGGTTCGCCTGATATCAGATAAAGCCGACCATCGGCATAGTCAATTTTGGGGATAGCAAAGGCCAAAACAGATTGCTACATTCAATTTGATCCAGTGGCGGTGCCACGTAAGCGCGCCACGGGCTTGTACAAGGAGGGATCCGTTATGTCAGCTCGATGGAATGGCACGCGTCGCGTTTTTAAGTTGGTCGCGCTTGGCTGCACCGCCGTGGCGGCGGGATGCACCAGCTTTCCCCGAAACGAGCCTGGAACTGGCTTTGGGGAAATCACGGTGGACAGCCCTCGCGTGGAAACAAGCGACCGGTTAATCAACGACCGCCGAGAGAAGGAGCATTGGCTTACGTTGCGCCGCAATGAAGTCAGGGACGCGAAATTGGGGGTCAGCGGCTTGACGTCTCTGACCAGCATGTCCTTCATTGGCGCGCAGGCGAACGTGAGTATTGACCCGCTACGAGGGCTGCAAAACATCGACATCGCGCGCGACATCCAAGCCGCGCAAAGCCAAGCCAACGATCAAAAGGCGCTGGACGCCGTTCGTGCGACTGTGCGCGATGACATCATCGCGAAATACAACAAAAAGGAAATCACCGCCAAACAGTTAGACGAGCAGCTCAAGGAAATCGGTCTGACCGCCGCGGCCACGCCACGAGATACTCCCACTGCAACGACATCGAACCCGGCGGCCTCAGCGCCCAGCAGCACACTGATCACGGCCAACAAGGATGTGCTTACAGCGCCAGCAGCACCTGCCGCTCCCACGCAACTGTCCTCGACGCCGGTGCAAGACTTCTATGATCGCCTCGCAGCCTACGACACAATTGACAGCGAGATCTTTGCAACGCGCGGGGACGACGTGCACGACCTCGATGGCAACACGCTCTACCGCCTGGCGTTCGACACGACTGTCCTTCCAACGAACGACACTAGCGCTTGGGCAGTCGTCACCATCAAACTTCGTCCCCAGCTTGATGGCATCGACTACACCAAGCTGCTGGCCAACTCGCTTCTACGGCAGGCGGCACTCATCACGCAAACGAACGAGAGGTCCTACCGCGTGACGATGCGCGCGCTCGGCAAAGAGTGTTGGGCCGGCGCAAGCAAGGCGGCAACCGCCGCAAAGGGGGGCGACGACTTCGGCGTGTTCGCGAAGGCGTTCAGATGCGCGACCAGTGATCTAGGGAGCAACTTCCGCGCAGCATTGGAACGGCACCTCAGTGCTGGAGTCATCGCCAACACCCAAGTCCTGAGTTGTGGCCCAGACTGCAACTGGCTTAAGGCGAGACGCACGAGCATCGGCTCGCTATATCTCGAAAAGAACGATACCCCGGAAGCCGAAGCAAAGTTTTCAGAGTGGGCAATCCGTGTCGCCCAGATTTTTGACGCGCAGACGAAAGCAGAGTTTCAGGCATCTCCCGCGTCGCAGTACGCGACGCTCGTCGTGGACTCTTCCCAACCAGGCCACTTTCCCTATGTCTTGCAGGCGCGTCGCGGGCCGATAGGTGAGCAACTCAAGACGAAGCTGCTGGCCAATCTCAAGGCATCGGTCTACGAGGTAGTGCCGAAGGAGACTGTCCAGCAGCTTTCGGAAGTGTCCTCCAACCGTAAGTCGGCCGAACTGTTATTAGGGCTGGCGGCTAGCAAAGGCAACGTTGGGCTAAACGCTGCGCTTCAAAGCATCAAGTCCAACACAGCCCAGTATGAGGCGCTTCGCCGCCAACCTCTTGTCGTTGCATTCACGCGCCGCGGGAACACCTGCAGCAATACGAGCTGCGCAGAAGCGCTCGAATTTGGGTGGATCTTCGGCCCATCGTTTGTGCTGTCTAGCGATGGCAAAAGCACCCGTTTCCGCCATGCCACCGCTCGCAAGACTGTCGCAGCTTCCCTCTCGCTGCCGGCCTGGGTGGACGGGATGGCGGTGGAAGTTAACACGCATTGGATTCGCGAGGCTGATCTCCAGTCAGTCCCTACCGGGATATCGCCAACTCACTACCGCGTGCCACTGCCCTCCCGCTATGGCGACGTCTTTGCCGGCGTCGGTGACCATCACGAACGCGAGCCTCGCGTGGACGAGTTCCAAGATATTCAGGTCACCGAGGATGCTCCAGCGGCCGTCAACATCCGCGGGCGCGATCTCTGGCGCTCAACCGCAGTGCACATCGGCGCCCAGCGTGCTGATCTCATTACCATCCATCCGGACCGGCGGGGCATCACGGCAAACTTTGACAAGATTGCCTCGGGTGCTGGCAGTGAAATGAAGAATGGCCGCGTCAAGTTAACGCTTCAAACCTCCGAAGGCGACGTTTTAGCCGGCGCCGTCACGGTCAAATCCAAGACCGCTGCCGCGAAGGATGATCCCGCCCCGCTCAAGATCAGCGGCATGCCTGCGCGTATCGTCGCCGAGGCCCAGCAAGCTATTGAACTGAACAATGCACTGGCCGTGACTGACGAGGCCATTCTCCAGGTGACGTCGCCGCAAGACACTTCGCTCAACGTACAACTCACCGCAACCACGCAAGTCGCCGCAGACCGCAAAAACATTCTGTTCACCCTGCCGGAAAAGACCGTGCCGAATCTGATCAGTGGCGACCTAATTGCAATTTCGCTCGCAGTCAAGCACGGCAAGTCGGGCGGGACCGAGATTTTCGACGTGCGGAAGCCGGTGGTCTTCTACAAGAAGGCTGATGAATTGAAGGCAAGGCTGGTAGCTCCCAACAAGCTAGCCCAGGTGCTGAAGTTCAAGATCGACCTTCCTCTCAATGCCGGCCAGGCGTTCACCGCATTCGCCGGCGGTGCGGCCAAGATCACCGCTAGCGTGGTCATTGATGATGTAAAGGATAAGCCCGCTCAGATGGAGGGCACCTGCAAGATCGCGGCAGTCAAGGGTCGGCGCAAAGCGGGCGATCGCGACAGCTGCAGCTTTGAGTTGCAAGGTGCGCGTGGCTGGACATCGGCTGTCAAGAAGGCCGTTGACGTGTCGGTTGCTTTCGCCGAGAAGGACGCGCCTGAACTGGATGGCGCCGGTCCGGTGAAGCTCACCAAATGACGGAGGTGCGATCGTGAAGCTGCCAGTCGAACTGCTCCAAGCCGCCGAAGCGGAGTTTCCGAAGACCACAGCGGATATTTCGAACATTCGTACCACCCATGCGTCAACTGCGGCGGTGGATCTGGATGGCCTGGCGCATTTTGAATTGCGTCGATCCATGATCGCGATGTCCGCCAGGGAGGATTTCGATCCTGCATTCGAACGCTATCTCGGGACAAATGACCTCCTGCCGGTGAACTATCTGCTGACAGGATTCATGCGATCTCGCTCAGTAGGGCGCATCAAGTACTTCGACAGAGTCAAACACAAAACCGCCTACGCAACAGGTTTCATGGTCACTCCTGACCTGATGATGACCAATCACCACGTCTTCCCCGTAGCGAACGCAGCGGAGTTCGCTGCGTTCGCCGACGATGCTGTCATCGAGTTCGGCTACGAATTCGACCTAAGGGGCAAGCGCGGGGAACCGGTGGCGCATGCGCTGGACCCCGAGACGTTTCTTCACACGTCGAAGGCACTCGACCTGGCGTTGGTCGCCGTTCGCCAAATCGACATGTCGGGAAATCGCCAGCTGAGCGATCAAGGCTATTTGATCCTCAATGGCAGGATCGGAAAGGCAGGCACCGCAGACTTCGCAACCATCATTCAGCATGCCGACGGAGAAGATAAACAAGTGGCGTTGCGCAACAATGAGATTCTGGCCAATGACTTGGCAGATGTCTTGATATACAAGAGCGACACTGCCCCCGGCAGCAGCGGAGCGCCCGTCTTCAACAACGAATGGCAAGTAATTGCACTGCACAGCGCAGGCGTCGCGAAGAAGGATGGGCAGGGCAACTACCTGGACAAGGATGAACAGATCATCCCCGTCGAGCACGGGCAAATCGAAGAAGCCCGGATCGTCTGGCTGAGCAATCGCGGAATTCGCATCAGCACCATACTTGCGTACCTTCGCTCCCCTGCCAGCACTGTCGCCCTGCATCCATTGATCAACGTATTCAACAGCCCGGCGTATAGCGATAGCCGCCCCTTCAAGACTGCGCCGGTGCCGAAGGTGCACGACGAGCTTATGGTGAAACCATCAGAGGGCACGCCCACGGCGCCGGCCCTGGCGCCTGCACCGTTCGGCCCCATTGAGATTCGCTTGTCGATCGGTGGTGGTCAAGCCTTCACGCAGACTTTTGCCAGCCCCGCGCAGGCCGCTCCGCACCTGATGGTGGTGGAGGCAGAAAAGAAGCTTGAGGACGAACAGGACTACTCGACCTGCATGGGCTTCGAAGAAGAGTTCATGGGAATCCGCATTCCGATGCCCGTGCCCAGCGAGAAGCTGCGCAAAAAGCTGGCACGGCTGCGCGACGCTCCAGCGTCTATGGTGCTCAAGTACCACCACTACAGCACCATGCAGCACGCGGTGCGAAGGGTACCCGCGTTCTACCGGCTGCGTAACGTCATACACATTTCCGCCTGAGCTGTTCGACGATCTACCGACGGATCGCCGAAGACCGGTTTCCGCCCCCGCTGACGCTGGGGGCCGCGCCTAACTCGGGAAGCCAGCGTGGCATCCCATAAGGTCAATATTCAGTGGAGTTCACGGACTGCATTCAACCAGAATCCCCAGCACGTCGTACGATGAAAAGCGGCGCATTCATGTTGCCCTGCACCACCGTGTTAGGCGGGAGGTCATACTTCGATTCCAAATGGCGAAGCACCGGGTCCATAGAGGGGAAGTGCCGTGCGAACGCCTTATCGCCACCGGCGAGGCGCGGGGCGTCGTTGCCTACG
The DNA here is from genome assembly GCF_037479395.1 of Comamonas sp. MYb21. Lineage (NCBI taxonomy): Bacteria > Pseudomonadati > Pseudomonadota > Betaproteobacteria > Burkholderiales > Comamonadaceae > Comamonas > Comamonas sp. MYb21. Next base: position 198,744 of record NZ_JBBGZC010000006.1, read on the forward strand.
ATAAACGCATCACCTCGAGCCTCGTCGGCAAGCGGATCAATGGTGCTTCCCAGGAAGAGTTGACCAAGTGCGGATCTGCGGAGATTGATAAATCGGTCGGAGAAAGAATTTAAGCACAGCACAAGATGCCAGTTGTCGTCGTAGCGATATCCCACGATCGCAGCATCTACCTCCTTATTGTCGAAGAACTCACTCGGATCGTAGAAGTAGCATCTGGTCTCTTTCACGCCGCCGTTCGTGGTAACGAAGGCACTAGTCGCACCGTATAGGGTGTCTACGATCTGCTCACACACCACTGAGATGTTCTCGCAGTCGGCCACGTACAAAAGCACTTTGTAGTCGTGTTGCTCTTCCCGCTCCTGCATCAGTTGCTCGAAGCCATCCCGGATGTTCTTGCTGTGGGAGTTGTTTCGTCCGAGTTTGTGCGTGGACCCGTATACCTCACCTTCAGCAAGCACGGCATTCATGCGCTTGAGCTCGGTCGGGTTGTCCCGGCGTAACTTTGCCTCCACCAACAGGGTAACGTCACCGAGCGTCGCAATAAAGTCGGCTCTCTTTTGTTCCTCCATCTCGGGCAGCTTTCGTACTGAAAATCCCAAGTGCTCAAGGGCCGCCTTACCGGCTTCATCTGATCTCATTTTTTTCCGCCTAAGTTCGTAGTCTCTACAAGGAATTCACCCAGCTAGCTGGGCTGAATCTGCCTCTTCCGTCGAGAAGCAAAGTGGTCCTGGCTCGTGACTGGAGGGTAAGTCTAGTTGTATGAGTCGTTCAGTGAACCTAGCTGTGTGAGCCTTTTTGCGGCGTTTCGCAAGCCGCTCAGGATGCTGTCGGCCATCTGCTCAGGAAAGTCCGCCGGCAGCTTTGCCCGCACCGCATTCACCACCGCCGGCGTTCGCGCGATCAAGTCTTCGAGGATGAACTGGACTTGCCGGCCGTTATCGCTCACGATGCCGTGGCGCGTGCCCAATGCGAGCCAGTGCCGGCGCAGGATGTCCCGCATCTTCCAGTGCGCATTCTTCGAGCGCACCGCCATAGCCATCTTGGCCTTGAACGGTGAAATCTTCCCCGGTCCCTCACCTAGCACTGGATAGGCCGACAGCACGTCGTAAAGTGGCGTTAGCTGGTAGCGCCCGCCCGGGCGTAGAAATAGGCTGAAATTCTTGGCGTGGCCGTCCGTGGCGCACAGCATCCAGAACAGCACCTGCGCCTGGAAGAAAGTGCGGCGGTCCTGCTCCCGCGCCATCGAGCCCTCCAGCACGTTTAGGATGCGATCCATGCCTGGGCCGCCATCGGCTTCGTACTTTGCTCCTGGAGGGGTGCCGGTGGCTTGGCACAGGTCTTCCTGCGGAAGGCGAACGAGGCGGCGGTCACCTGCAGGACTGTCCCACCATGCGCGGTCGAAGCGTTCGACCGCCAGCGCCTTCACGTCTTCGAACTGCACGGGCTCACACTCTGCTACGGGCAGGCCGAACTCCCGCAGGATCAGCGAGCACAGCCACTCGTTCTCGACGGAGTCGCGCATGTCGATCTTCATGCCGCCGATCAGGCCCAGGGGCAACTTGAGGATGTATGTGGTGGGCGTGCTCCCGCGAGGCAGGTGCCACTGCCCGTTGTGATGCAGCAGCGCTGTCTTTTCTTGGGCGCCGGCGATGGAGATCCGGAAGTCGTCGTCGCTGCCCGCCAGTCCTAGGGTGTTCGGGGTCGTGGTCCCACGCAAAACCTCGGCTAGCTGCGCATCGCTCAGGGGCTCAGCTTGCAGGGGCGCGATTCCCGTCGAGGCTTGGCCTTCGGGCAGGATTTCCAGCGCACCCACGCAGTCTCGGCCGATTTCGGCCAGCAGATCGAATGCGTCGGTGGAACCGGTGCGGTAGCGGCGAGCGACCCGTTCACGGATGTCCTTGCTGTCCGGGAGCAGGTTCTCGAAGTAGGCGCGAACCTTGTTTCCGCGATGAGGGACGTTGCCAGGGGTAAAGGGCAAGGACAATGACAGTGCACGTCCTTGCTCTGAGTGGGCCCATGTGGGGTCGTACTGCAACATGTCCGGCGCGTTCGGTGCCAGGCTCCAGGTGCCGACGAAAGCGCCGTTCATCCAGAGTCCCAAAGCGCGCTTGTGTGAGCGGCGTCCCATGGCTCACCAGCTTGGCAGGTCTGTGTCAGACTGACCTACTGTAGTGCGTAGCGGTCCCGGCTTGTCGAGCACCATTTCCACGCCGAGGATGCCCAACAGCTTCAACAGTCGGGCCGCCCCAATATTCTCGGCGTTGCGCTCCAATGCTGAATAGGTCTGCTGGGTCACACCCAGGCGCAGGGCCACCTCACTTTGCGTGAGGCCAGTCTCCTTGCGAAAGCCCTGCAGCAGGGAGGGCAACTGATCGGCTGTGCGTACCGTAAACCCAGACATACAAACCTCAGGCTGTATTGGTAATTTACGCATTGTAGGCAGTAAATTGATTTTACAGCTTCTAGTGCGTAAATTGAAACCCCATACTCAATGATTGCGCTGGAGCGATCAAGGATGGTGTGCCGGAGTGCATTCAGCTTTGCCCATGCTACCGTCAGTCGCACCTGGCATGCCGGTTGCCCGGGTCTGAGGAAACGTGGCGGACACGAGCGCCGGACGATGTACGCTTTACATCGCACTTGACCAGTAGGCGAAAGCCTGAAGGGTCACTGATCCATTCTTCAAGGGCAGCACGTCGCCAGCCCGTTGCCCGCCCGCCGAGCGATACCTGCGGCGGGAACTCACCGGCTGCGACGCGGCGGTAGATGCTGGACCGGCTCAGGGCGGTGATGCGGATGACGTCGGCCAAGCGGTAGAAGGCCGGTTCAGTTTCGGATGGGGCGGTTGTGGTGTCCTGAGAATGCGACATGGGCTGCACTTTGTGAGCGTTACTGATGCCGCAAGAGTGCTAGCTCTTGTGGGAATGGTGAACCTGCTCAAGCGTTGTCAGGCGCACCAGGGCGTATCTGGCCGTTTGCTGCTCTCTTCACGTTCCCGCTGAGCGCCGAACGGGGCTTCTAAAACGCCGGCTGCATTCGACTTCGGCGGCAATTCAGCACCTATGCACGAGGCGTTTCGGCTTCAGCCGCCCCCTCGGTCTTGGGTCGCAGGCTCACCGACCAGTGGCCACCCTGTTCTTGTTGGGGGGCCAATAGGTCATAGGTCTTGACCATGTTGAGCAGCCCTGAGTGGCCATAGGTCTCGGGTGAGAACGCAGGGTCCATGCGCTTGAGGTACTGGCCCAGACCACCAAGCCCCACCTTGCCTTCGGCCGTGTCGCTGACGAGTAGCGCCACGGCCTCAACGAGAAATCGTGGCCGACGCTTCACTGTCGGCTTGGGCTGTTCCTGCTTTGGTGGATCGGCCTTCACCGGATCTGCCTTCGCAGATGCTTTTGGGGCGATCTCGATGGTTGCATCCGCAGAAGGCTCGGGACGCACCCATTCAAAAAACTGGTCGCTTGCATTGCGAAGGGCGTCGGGTGTCTTGGGCTCCCCGACGATGCAGACGGTGGCGCCGCGCTCGCGCAACTTGCGGCACAGGTATGCGAAATCGGAATCGCTGGTGACGAGGCAGAAGGTGTCGGCCCTGTGGTCGAAGAGTGCTTCCAGTGCATCCAGAGCCAGAGCGATGTCGGCAGTGTTCTTGCCTGCCGCGTACTGGTACTGCAGGCAAGGGGTAAATGCCAAGCGTACCAGGGCGTCCTGCCACTTGTTGCCCAGCGTGCCCTGGTTGCCGTAGCCGCGGCGCAGCACCACGCGGCCAAACTGGGCCACCATGCGCAGCGCGTGATCGAGGATATCGGGTGGGACGTTGTCGCAGTCGACAAGGACGGCAACGCGTGTTTCGCTGGTCGGTGGAGTTGCGCTCATCCGGTGTTCCATGCTGGTTTGATGTAGCCCCGAAGGTAGCCGATTCCGGGCGTCTCCAGCCATCTGAAAATGGCCGGCCGCGCTGTCGTGCTTGCGCATCGAGCCACCTATGGCGTCTCGCCCCTACGGGCTTCCATCGTTCACTCGCCTCGCTCGGCTGACGCCTTCGGCCCGACCGTTGAGCCAGGCCTGCGCGCTGCGCTTGCCTCCAGGGGATCGGCTGGTCAGCCCATCCCCGCCGCACTGCGCTTGGCGCCCCTTTGAATACCGCCGAACCGGCTGCGCCGGATCGGCCCCTTCGCGCCTTCGGCGCTGCGCGCTCTCGCTTGCGTGAGGTCGGCGTGCATGGCGGGCCTGTGCCTGTTCAGCCGTCTTTCCTTCCCTCATCACCTTTTTCGCGACCGTAGCCCGCGCCGGGGTGCCGTCAAGGCGCGCCAGGCCGTGTCCTCGCCTTCGGCTGCGGGCCGCACCACTCCTGGCGCTTCTTCCTTGACGGCACCCCGGCGTGCGCTCCTTTGGCCGCGGGCGATGAACTCAGGAAAGACGGTGGCAACGAGGCCAACCGGGTTCTTCGTGCCGACCCCACCGGAAGCCCGAAGAGGGCTCTGAATCTAGGAATCCGGTGAGGATTTTCTTCAACAGCCAACTTCGTCTGGAGAAATCACCATGCAACTCGCATCCCGTTTCGCGCCGCAATCGCCGGTGCTTCGCTCTGAACATCCCTTGTCGGATGACCAGATCAGGGCCGTGGCCCCGTCCATCTTTGCGCAGGCCCCGCACGGCAGCCGCTCCGAGCGCTACAGCTACATCCCCACGGCCACCGTACTGCAGGAGCTGAGAGGGGAGGGCTTCCAACCCTTCATGGTCTGCCAGACCCGTGTGCGCCAGGAGGGGCGGCGCGACTTCACCAAACACATGATCCGCCTGCGCCATGCCAGCCAGATCAATGGCCGTGAGGCCAACGAAATCATCCTGCTCAACTCCCATGACGGGACCAGCAGCTACCAGATGCTGGCGGGCATGTTCCGCTTCGTCTGCCAGAACGGACTGGTGTGCGGCGACACCGTGGTCCATTGCCTGCTGGTGCAGGATGATGCGGCACGCACCGTGAGCCTGACGGAGAACGTCCAGCGCGAGGCCATGTCCCCCATTGAAGAGCTGTTTGCCTGGAAAGAACTTGTGGCCGAGGGGCGGCCCGTGGAGGACATTGCTGCAGATTTCGGTGTGACACCCTTGGTGGTGCAGCGGCGCCTGAAGCTTGCCAATGTATCGCCCCGGCTGCTGGCTGACTTCGGTACGCAGGCCGTGACGCTGGAGCAGTTGATGGCGCTGGCCATCACCGACGACCACGCGGCGCAGGAGGCCGCGTTCTACGAATCGCCGCAATGGCAGCGCAGCCCGGATGCGCTACGCGATCACCTGACCAGTGAAGAGGTGGACGCCAGTCGCGATGCGGTGGCGCGATTTGTCGGACTGGAGGCCTACGAACAGGCGGGCGGCGGCGTGCGCCGCGACCTGTTCGCGGATGATCACAACGGCATCTTCCTGACCGATGGTGCACTGCTGGACTCCCTGGCGCGGGACAAGCTCGCCCCTGTGGCTGAGCAGGTGCGCGCCGAAGGCTGGGCCTGGATAGATGCCGCTCCGCGTGCCTCGGCATCTGACCTCTACCAGTTCCAGCGGGCGCGCAGCACACGGCGGGAACCCACCAAGACCGAGGCCAAGCGCATCGCCAAGCTCGAAGACCAGCAGGTGAAGCTGCAGGAGCAACTGGACGACGACAACGAAGACATGTCCGACGAGCAGGCACAGGCGCTGCACGACGCCATGGACGCACTTGGCAATGAATTGGAGGCCATGGAGCGCCAACTGGTCGAGTACCCGCCCGCCGTGGTGGCGCTGGCCGGTGCCATCGTGTCGGTCGATTCCATGGGCGGGGTCGTGGTGCACCGTGGCCTGCTGCGGGAGGATCAGGCCAAGGCCCTGCGGGATCAGGAGCGGCAGGAGGAGGGCGGGGCGGGCGGCAACCCGGATACCGACACCGACGAGCCCGCCAAGTCAGGAATCTCGGAGAAGCTGGCCAAGCGCCTCAGTGCGCACCGCACGGCAGCGCTGCAGGCCGAGGTGGCGCGGCGTCCCCACGTTGCACTGGTCGCCCTGGTGCATCGCCTTGCGCTGCGGGTGGTCGTGGAGAGCTACGGGGTGGGAGACTCGGCAGTCAACATTTCTGCGACACCACAGGATGGGCTTGGACTGCATGCGCCCGACATGGCAGGTGCCCCAGCAGCCGTGGGCATGCGCAAGGTGCGGGACGCCTGGGCCCATCGCCTGCCCAACGATTCGGACGCGCTGTTCGTGGAACTGCTGGCTTTCCCGCAGCAGGAGTTGCTGTCACTGCTGGCGGTTTGTGTGGCTTCCACGGTCAGCGCGCTGGCGTCGCAAGAAGGAGAAGTCCCCGCCACCGCGCTGGCTCAGGCGGTGGACCTCGACATGCACGACTGGTGGACCCCGACCGCCGCAGGCTACTTCGAGCATGTCTCGAAAGCCAAAGCGCTGGAAGCGGTGCAGGTGTTTGCGCCCGATCAGGTGAACCGGCTGGGCAAGCTCAGGAAGGCCGAGATTGCGAGCGAGGCCGAGCGGCTGGCTGCGGGGACGGGGTGGCTGCCGGTAATGTTCAGGGGGAAGGAATCGGCTGTCGAAGTCGAAGCGGAGGCGGGGCGCGAGGTCGGGGGTGATGCCGATGGCAGCGTCGATACAAGTGGCAGCACCGATTCGGAGGTCCACGCGGACGCACACGCTGAGGCGTGAGCATGAAGCCCTGGCCGTTGGGCCGGGGCTTCTTGAATAGGCGCGACGGGGGGGGGGGGGGGGGGGGGGGGGGGGGGGGGGGGGGGGGGCCCGGGGGGGGGGCGGCCGCGCGCGGGGCCGCCCCCGCGCCGCGGGGGGGGGGGGGGGGGGGGG